>CAKPQS010000039.1 GCA_934179675.1 uncultured Bacilli bacterium | reverse complement strand
CCCAATTCAATATAAAATTGAATCAGGGTTTTAATGATTGTTTTTTATAAACTGTCTATTTTTACTTGACTAGTTCATTATGATTCTTTCTTATCTAAATATTCATCATCTACTTTATCAATTTCTTTATCAATATCATCATCAACAACATCATCCCATGGTTCTTCATCTTCTTCAACAGAAATTTTAACTTTTGTTTCCCCTACTATTTCAACACCCAATTCTTTTTCAATATCAAAGTTTATATTATCATTATCGATAATTACTTTACTACAAGTAGGTTGTTTTAAACTTCGCACAATAATTTCTGTATCACCCGATAAATCAGCATTTTCTTTTATTTTAACATTAAAAATATCATTATAATCTAATCTTTCACTTATTACATCTGTTTTGCTATCATCATCATAAGAATACCAAATATTTACATCAAATGATCCATCGACCCCTATTTTCCCATTACTTTTATAACCTTCAAATTTATGATTTATTACCCAGCAACCTAATACTGTTGTTGGTTTTTCTTTTGGTTTTATAACATAGTTATTTTTAAAATATTTTTTTCCTTTTCCAATAACAGCTTTTGTTACAATTTCTTTATATAATGGCACTTTAATTCCTCCTCAATTTAATGTATGCAAAACAAAAAAAAAGATGACATAGTATCATCACTTATTCATTATTTTATAATCACCATCAAAAGTCCAAATATTTAATTTTCCTTTTGCAGGAAAATGATATGACCAAACTTTTAAAGCACCATTTCTATTAATCATAAATACACTACCATTTTTTCTAGCAGTATCATAATAAACAGGTGAAAACATCTCAAAGAAATCATCATCTCTATCATAATAAATAGAACTATTATACAAATAAAATGATGTATTGTTTTTTTCGAATGATCCCCCAGAAATAACATATTCTTCAGTACTAATTAAACCTACATTATCAACAAATATATATTTACTAGGACATACTAAACTTGGACTAAATTCAGCAACATCTATACCAACATTTTGATATGATTTAAAATAATTAACAGATTTTTTTGAATCAGTACTTGTTTTTATTATATAGTCATAATTACTACAAAATTTAGTTGGAAAAATACGTGATGATAAATGACCAATATATTTATACCATGAACCCAAATTAGTTTTAGCAGAACTATTTGAATAATCTAAAACAGTAGATGCATCTCAATAGTACCATTAGCTTGATAAATAGATCTATTAAGGACACCATCTAAAATTAATCTTAAATTACCATTTTTGTCAATCTGCATTATACGCCATAAATATCACGCAAATTGAACATAAATATTATTATCTCCACTATCTTAGTTATATCTACTCCATCTATTTTTTCACTATCTAAAAACTGGTATATCATTACCTTTTAAAGTAATAGCATATCTTAGCTTTAGATCTGATCCTTTACTACTTACTTTGATTACAAAATCACCATATAAACATTAAAAGCAAAATTTAAACTATTACCTGTTACATTACCTGTTATTCTATTTGCATAATATGCAAGAATACCAAATAAAATAATCAAAAATGTTAATACAACTATACAATTTTTATTTATAAATTTTAATATAATTAAAACATATAAATTAAAAAATGCTCACTTAAAGCATTTTTCTAATAATCTTATTAACTTCCCCTTTCAAATCATCCTTCATAATATAATCAATAAATCCATCTTTTATATAATGATTTTTTATATGATCTTTATCATTTTCTAACATTATTATACAAGGTATATTAATATCTAAACTTCTTAATTTCTTTAATACCTCTAATCCACTAATAGGTTTCATTACATCAT
>CAKPQS010000038.1 GCA_934179675.1 uncultured Bacilli bacterium | reverse complement strand
TATGTATGTATGTATGTATGTATGTATGTATGTATGTATGTATGTATGTATGTATGTATGTATGTATGTATTATCTACCATGTTATCAACATCCTATCTTTCTATACATAATTTTACTAAATTTATAAATTAATTATAATATCTTAATTCATTTTTTTTAATTTTTCATTAATTCTATTTCTTAACTCTATTAAATACTCTTTCCTATTTTTAAAATCAGGGAACGCCTTAACAAGTCTTCTGTAAAGTAAACCTTTAGACAAAAATACCTCTTTTACCTTATTACTTATTTCTTCAGTAGAATCCTTTTCTGTTTTTTTCAACGTATTTTTAAATTTAAATATTATAACAAAAGATATAATAAAATCAATCACAAAAATAATCAATAAACTATAAAATAATATATTTAAAATATTGATAGGAATCTTTAGAAGTAACTTATTAATAAAAGGATTTATAAAATAAACAACTAAAACACCTAAAATTCCAAAAGGAATCATAGTATCTAAACATATTCTACCATTAATATTGATTTTTTTATTTGAATAATCCCACCATCTAGCATTGAATATTTTTTCCATAATATAACTAATTGAATATTCAATAACAGAACAAATTAAAATTGCCATAAAAAATAAAATTAGTGGATTATTTTTATAATTATCCAAAAGAAGAATAAGTGATATTGAACCAACACCATATATAGGACATAACGGACCAATCATAAAACCTCTATTTACAAATTTTTTAGAATCAATTAATTTGCAAATAACCTCCATTAACCAACCAAGTACTGAATAAATAATAAAAGAAACAAATAAAATTTTTAAATCCATAAAACACCTCTAGACAAATAAAGAGACATATAGTCTCCTATTCAGTAATAATTTTTTTAATATCACTTACATGTTTTTTGAAAATTATCATATTAGTTAGTACTGAAATTGAATAGACAATTAATACAATTCCCATGTAAAGAGTTAAAGCAATGGCACTATTAGAAGGGTATACAATCATAAGAACGCCACATATAGTTGCAAGTAATGATAAAATAAATGCAAATATCATACTATTAGAATATTTCATTAATTTTAAAGCTATTCGCATATTAACAATTTCATTCACAATAATATATGTACCAATTATTATTGGTATGATTAATTGAACAATATTATTATGTAATAATAATACTGATCCAAGTATAATAAATAAAACCCCAAGAGTAATAAATTCCGTATAGAATATTCTTGCTTTGTAGTCAGTAACCAAAATAATACCAAATAATAACATTACACCAGCTATTACATAAGATATAACTTTTAATGATACACTTGGAAACCAAACTAAAAGTACACCAGCTATTAAAGAAAGCAATGAAAATGTAATCATTATCCAAAATAGCTTATTTAATTTTTTTAGCATATAAATTCACCTTCCATAATTATATTGTACTAACAATATAATTTTATCATAGATAAATTATAAAATAAACACCATTTTTAATTTTTTTGTTGAATTTCTAGCGCAACGACACCATATTTTTCTTGTTCTTCTTTTGAATAATATTCATACATATCTTTATAACTATATTTTTCATTTTCTTCATAACCTAATTCTTGTTTATTAAAATCATTATATAAATCCTTAAAATTACTATAAAAATGTATATACATTACCTCGACTTTTAACTCTTCATTAGTATCAATATTAGTAAAAATAATTGTATCCCCAACCTCTATCAATTTTCTTTTTTCATCATATAGTCTTAATTCTTGTTTTTTCTTACCACTTTTAATTAATTCAAATGGTTTATTTTTTAATTTCATTCGATGTTCCATAATTCTCCTTTATCTTTTTTTACTACATAATTCACTTGTTTCTGATAATAAACTATTATTACATTTTACGTCATTATAATTATACATAGAAAGATATGAACTATCTTCCATTGGATATGATAATACTTTTAAATTATCATAATGATGTTCTAATCTCAAAAATGTTCTTATAAATTTTTCTGTTAAATTATTTTGAATTTTTAATTGTTCTTCAGAATCTATTTTTCTTAATTTATTGGCAATTAATTTAGCATTCCATCTCTCTGGTAAAAATGAACATATTTTTATATTATTTATACCTATTCTTTTTAAATAAGAAATAAATATATTAGCAACAAGTAAAAAACTTGGTGTTACATCATTTAAATTACCTTCTTCATATAATTCATAATTATCATTTGTTTTATCAAATCCTTCACCAACTTTATATAAAGCTCTATTAATTTTCTTGGATATTTCATCTTTATTTTGAATGGCATAAATGTATGCAACATTATCACTTATACCAAATTTTAGTCTTGGTAATATACTATCTCCACATTCAACCATAAATTGATATGGTGTTTCATTATTTAATTTATCTTTTTCTATTTTTATTTTAATATTAGTTTTTAAAATTTCAGAATATCCTAAATTTAAAAAATCAATATAATTATCCAAAAAATTAATTCTTCTTTTAAGATATTCATTTGGATTTGCAAAATCTTCAAATGTTGCATTTGCAAATAAAAGAGTTATTATCATTTTTTCTTTATTTAATGGATCATTTAATATTTCTTCTGGATAATTTTTATTATCATAAAATTGTAAACATTTATGAACATATTTTATTAATAATTCATCAAATTCTTGTTTATTTTTTATATCTAAAGTAGGTATAATTAAATCTTCATTTATATCTGCTAAATATTTTTTATTTTCAACTTTAGTATTAAAAATAATATTATAGTAAAAAAAACAATTAATTCTACCTTTTTTTGCTTCTTCTACTATTTGATTATAAAATATATCTAATGTTTTCATGCGAACTTCCTATCATTTTCATAATTTGTAATAATAACTTCTTCCACTTTTCCTCTTTTTTTACCATTAGAATTAATATTTCTTTTAGCTTCTATTAAATGAATATTATATTCTTTATATAAATCATTTATTAAACTTGTATTATGATTTGAAAGCATAACAAATGCACCTTTTCTATCTAATTCTTTAAATACTTTAGCAAGTCTTATTTGTTCATCTTTACTAAATCCTTCTTCTGTATAACTATTAAATGTTGAGGTTTCAGAATCATATGGTGGATCAAAATAAACAAAATCTTTTTCTTTTACATCCTTTACAGCTTCTTCAAAGTCAACACTTAATATTTTTATATTATTCATTGTTAAATAATTACTAACTGTTATTAAATTACTTCCTTCGTATGTATTTACTTTTGTTTTTTTACCAAATGGAACATTAAATTCATTTTTTTTATTTACTCTATATAAACCATTAAAACATGCTTTATTTAAATAAATAGTTCTTGCTGCTTTTGTATAATCAGATAATCTATTATATGTATTTTTATTTTTATCTTTATTTCTTATTTCATAATAAAAATCTTCTGAATGTTCTGTTTCATAATGATTTAATAAACTACACATTTTTTTGAATTTTTCTTCATCACATAAACATTTATATACATTCATTAATTCTTCATTTGAATCATTTATAACAGCATTTTTGGGTGCTAATTCAAACAATAAAGCCCCACCACCAATAAATGGTTCATAGTATGTATTATATTCATCTGGAACATATTGTTTTAGTTTATCAATTATTTGTCTTTTTCCACCTGCCCATTTTACAAATGGTTTTGCTTTAAACATTTTATCTCCTCCACAATAAATTATATCATCATTTTGGCATTTTTAAAAGGCCTTTAGGCCTTTATTTAAAATCCACTACATTTATTACAATCATTATTTACAACTACATTTTCTTCTGAACAAGTATATTCTGGTCTATATGTATGATTGTAAATATGTTTGTTTACAACATGTGTATGTATTGGGCATACATGTCATTGCCCCTTTATGCTATATTTTAAAATAAAAAAAATAGAAATTACTCATTTTTAAAGCTTAAAATAATATTTATCCTCTTATCTTCAAAAATTTCTATTTTATCAATTAAATTAACAATTAATTCTCTACTAGGATTCCTCATTTCTAGAAAATTATCAATATATTT
>CAKPQS010000037.1 GCA_934179675.1 uncultured Bacilli bacterium | reverse complement strand
CTTCCTTTATTTTATTGTATCAAAAAAGTAGACTGATTGTCTTTTTGACATTGTCTACTTTTATCATATCACTTCAAACAAGATTTTCTTTTTTGTATATATATATTATTTTTTCATTTATAGAATTACAATAAACATGATATTTCATATTATCTAAATTAATATCAGATTTAACAATTATAATACCTTTATTATTTAGTAAATTTAAATAATCATTTGATAATTCATTACATAAAATTAAACTAACCTTGTTATTAAATTTATCATTATAAGAAGTATATATATTATCTTTGGAAACAAATGATTTTAAAAATGTATTATTTGTTGTATCAATAACTAAATCATTAAACTTAATATTTTCTATAATTAACTGATTAATTTTATTATCGATCAAAATATTAAAACCCTGAAAAGTATTCCTTTTAGCTAAACATTTATCAATATCATTTAAAAGTGAAATTTTTTTTAAAGACCATAAAGGTTCTATTAAAGTATCTTTGTTCCCATCACCAGTAAGTCTATGGATTACAATATCTGGATCAAGTTCTTCTATTTGATCACATATTATATCAATATATTCTTCTTTGGTAAGCATTTTAAATTTTAGATTTTTAATAGGAGCATTTTTATCAATAAATAGCATATGAATTTTTATACCATCAATATGTAATTTGTTTAAATATTTAATAGTTTCAAGCATCATTTCTTTAGTTTCAAATGGTAATCCATCAATAATATGAACTACAACATTAATATTTCTTTTTTTTAATTCTTTAACCATTTTTTCAAATTCTTCTAAAGTATGACATCTATTAATTAATTTAGATGTTTTTTCGTGGATAGTTTGTAATCCTAATTCAATAGTTAAATAAGTCCTTTTTGATAAATCTTCTAGATAATCTAAACATTCAGGAATTATACAATCAACTCTTGTTCCAATACTCAATCCAATTACATTCTCTACTTTTAGTAATGGTTCGTATAATGACTTTAATTTATCTATACTGCCAAATGTGTTTGAATGACTTTGAAGGTATGCTATGTATTTAGCATTAGGCCATTTTTTATCAATAATTTTTTTTTGTTCTTCTATTTGATCTTCAATACTTTTTAAATTATTTGAAGGAGTGCAATAAATGCAACCACCATAACCTTTCGTCCCATCAATATTTGGACAAGTGAATGGAGCATCAATACATAGTTTGGCAATACGACAATTAAATTTTTTTCTATAATAGTAATCTAGAGTATAGTATCTCTTATTGTTATCAGAATTTTTATATAAATTCATAAAAATCACCAGAAATATTATAACACAAAAAGGATTTTTTGAAAAAAAACGTATAGTATATATGGAGGTGAAAAAATGAAGAAAATAATTATAAGTATTTTATCAGTAATATCTTTAAGTTTAATTGGAATTATATGTTATATAACTTATCCTAAAACTATAAAAGTAGAAATTAAAGGCGAAGTATTAAATCCTAATGTTTATGTTTTAAAAAATGGAAGTACTATAAAAGAATTAATTGATGTAGCAGGTGGTGTTAAGGAAGATGTTGATACATATACAATAAATATGACAAAAGTACTTGATGATGGCGATGTTGTTGTTATGTATAAAGATGAAAAATTAGAAGGTTTAAATTATAAAGTAAATGAAATAGTAAATGATAAATCAACTGATGAATACATAACTAATGAAATATGGGAAAGTTCTAAGATTTCAATAAACAGCGCTACAAAAGAAGAATTAATGAGTTTACCAAGTATTGGCGAAGCTAAAGCGAGTGCAATAATTGAGTATCGCACTAAAAATGGATTATTTAAAAAACTTGAAGATATTAAAAATGTAAAAGGAATAGGAAATGCTTTATATGAAAAGATTAAGGATTATATTAATATTTAGCTTTATTGTTCTTTTTCTTTATAATTTAAATCCTAGAAGTAAGTATAGTTTAGATGAAAAGAATGTAGTTGGCGTTATTGATAAATATAAGTTTAATGGTAATAAATTGGAAATGGAAGTAAAGGGGAAAGAGAGAATAATATGTAATTTATATTTTAAGACAATTGAAGAAAAAGAAGAATATATGAAAAAAATTAAACTTGGACAGACCGTTTATTTAGAAGGAATAATGAAAGGACCTAGTCAAAATACTAATAAATATTTATTTAATTATAAAAAATATTTGCTTAGCAAGAAGATATATTACACTTTTACAGTTAAAAAAATGAATATTAAAGAAAATATAAATATACAATATAAAATAAAAAATAGTTTGATTGATAGAATTGAAAAATTAAATTCCCCATATCTTTATGCTTTTGTATTAGGTGATACTTCTTTTATAGATAGTTCGATTAAAAGTACATATCAAAGTAATGGGATAAGTCATTTACTTGCAATTTCGGGAATGCATATAACTCTTCTTTTTAGCACTATTTATAAGTTGTTAGAAAAAATTAAAAGAACTAAATTTAATATATTATTTGTTTTTATTCTTTTGTTTTTTTATTTGTTTTTAGTTAATTTTACACCATCTAGCATAAGAGCTGGTTTGATGTTTATTGTTTTGCTTTTATTTAAAAAAATGAAATCTTATAAAGTGCTTATTTTTATATTTGCTTTATTGATTAGCATTAATCTTTATTATGTTTACAATATAGGTTTTCTTCTTAGTTTTGTTGTGTCTTTTTATATTTTAATTTTTAAATCTTTAATAAAAGGAAATTATTTTCAAAAGTTATTGATGACTAGTTTAATAGCATTTATAGCAAGTATGCCTGTTATAATTTACAATTATAATTCAATAAATCTTTTATCGGTTTTTTTAAATCTTATATTTGTTCCTTTTGTAACGTATTTAGTTTTTCCTTTATCATTTGTTAGTTTATTGTTTGGATTTAGTAGGATGTATATATTTTTTACTGGGATAATGGAGAATTTGAGTTTGTTTTTTGATAAGTTATCAATAAGTATTATTTTGGGTGATATAGGCGCTTTTATAATTATTTATGTTGTTATAGGTATATTTGTTTTATATAAGATGAAAATGGGCGAATATGGGTATTTACTTATATATTTTGTTGCGCTTTTTATTCATTTTAATATTCATACAATAAATCCTACTATAACAATGCTTGATGTTGGACAAGGAGATTCTATTTTAGTTGAGCTTCCGAATAATAAAGGAAACATTTTAATTGATACTGGTGGAAGTTATACTGAGGAATGGAAAAAGACAAATTATTCATTAGCTCAAAATATAACTATTCCTTATCTTAAAAAGAAAGGAATAAAGAAACTTGATTATTTGATTCTTACACATGGAGACTATGATCATATGGGTGAAAGTGTTAATTTAGTTAATAATTTTAATGTCAGGAATGTTATTTTTAATATTGGCTCTTATAATGAGATTGAAGAAGAACTTGTTAGTGTTCTTAAAAAAAGAAACATAAATTTTTATAGAGGGTATGATAATTTAAATATTGATGGTTATAGCTTTTATTTTTTGAATACGAAAATTTATGATAATGAAAATGATAATTCGAATGTTATTTATTTTGATATTGGTGGTTATAAATTTTTACTTATGGGAGATGCTAGTGTACAAAGAGAAAAGACATATTAGAGAAATATAATATATCAAATGTAGATGTATTAAAAGTAGGGCATCATGGAAGTAAAACAAGTAGTAGTGAAAAATTTATTAATAAAATAAAACCCAAATATTCAATTATTAGTGTAGGCAAAAATAATAGATATGGTCATCCAAATAAAGAAGTATTGGACACTTTAAATGATTCAAAAATATATAGAACAGATCAAGATGGTAGTATTATGTTTAAAATTAAAAAAGATAAATTACAAATTGAGACTTGTAGTCCATAGGAAGGAGCAGACATGAATTATTACAATGAGATAAAAAACAAATTAATTGATAATGAAATATATTCAAAAGTAAAAGATTATTCAAAAGAAAGACATAAAGTTATTACATACTTTGAAGTTGGTAAATTGCTGGATGAAGCTGGCAGTAAGTACGGAGATAATATTTTAAATGATTATTCAAATAGACTGGTTATTGAGTTTGGGAAAAAGTATAACGAGAGAACATTGAGACGTATCAGACAATATTATAGAATATTCAAAAATGAAAAATGGTCGCCACTGGCGACCAAATTGTCTTGGAGCCATTATTCTGAATTATTATCAATTAAAGACGATAATGAATTGATATATTATATTAATATTGCATATGAAAGAAATTTATCTAAAAGAGAATTAAGAGAAAAAATTAAAAACAAGGAATATCAAAGAATGCCAATTGAAACTAAAAACAAAATAGTTTCTGAAGATAAAATTGAAGTAAAAGATTTAGTACCAAATCCCATACTAATTAGAAATAGAAATAATACTGAAATAGTTACTGAGAAAGCATTACATAATTTAATTTTGGAAGATATTGAATCTTTTATGAAAGAACTTGGTAATTCATTTAGTTTTAT
>CAKPQS010000036.1 GCA_934179675.1 uncultured Bacilli bacterium | reverse complement strand
TTCCAGCTGTTAATACAACTGTTGTATCATTCCAAGTAAATCCACTAGGTAAAGTTACATCATTTAATGTTTCTCCTATTACACCAGTAAGTCCAGTTGGTACTGTATAATCTGGTGTTGCTTGTGTGATTGACCAGTTAATAGTTAAATCACCATTTGATCCATCTTTCCACTCATAATTATCTTTATCTTTTAAAGATACTGTAATGCTATAATTTCCAACATTAGTAGCCTTAATATCGCCATAAAAATTCATCTTATTTGAATCAAAATTACTATCTTCTGTAACTATTTCATCACCTGTATATTCAAAAGTATCTTTAACTAGAGTTACTTTATCAAGCCCAGCTTTTTTAATGCTAAATTCTACGCTATATGTTCCTACATAACTTGTGTTAGCTTCTGGCACTTTATATGTTACCTTATAAGTTCCAACATTTGTTGGTGCTGTACCAGCATTATATGTTGTAGAACCTGTTCCTTCGTACTTAACTTCTAAATCACTTACATCTATTGTTCCAGCATCAACACTAATTGTTCCTGTTGGCATTTTAGGTGTTCCATCATAAGTAAATTCTTCATTATTGTTAAGTCCTGTAATATTTACATCAGTTTTATTTATAACATGAATTGTAAAGTCTTTTGATGTTTCTTTCCATTCAGGTGTATTATCGCCACCAAGATCCATTTTTGCTGCTGTAACAGTCATTACAACATCACCTGCAGTTGCTCCTGCAACATATTCTTCATTTGTATCATCATAATTAAGTGCTGTTCCTGATTTAATAGTAAAACTAATGTTTCCTTCATTTCCGGTTACTGATTGTTCTAAATAACCTTTTGTTATAGAACCATTAACTTTTACATATTGATCTGCAATTGCTAAAGGTTGCTCTGCACTTGTTACTTCAAGTGTTCCATTTTCATGTGTTCCAAATGTATAGTTAGAAGTAATATCTTCACCATTTCTCATTACTTTAACATTGCTTATAGCATTATTTGAAGAACCTACAAATTTTTGGCTACCAGTAATTGTAGCTTCTAATGTATCGCCAGTTAGTAATACACTATCAGTATATGTATAAGTATTTTTTGTTAAGTCTGTACCATCATATGCTTTAGTATCTGAATCAGCTGTTACAACTATTGGTGTTGCAATTGGGTTTACTGTTAATTTACCTGCCGCTCTTGCAATATTAGAATAACAACTTGTTACATCATCTCCATCAGCATTTGTTATTGTAATTTTTCCTATTGTATTATTTTCAAGAGCAGTATCTTTAACATCTTTTACTTTACCAGTAATTTCTGCAGTAACTTTATCACCATTTGGCAATTTTTTGTCAGTTAGTGGACTTGCATTGTTTGCCCATAACACATCATAAGCATTTTTTGTATGTTCTGATCCATCATAAGTAAATTTTTCGTCATAGCTTTTAACTTTTACTTCTGTAGTAATTGGTGTGATTGAAAAATCAACACTAGCTTCACTTGCTGTATAGTTTGAATTCTTAATTTTTAATGTTGCTTTATATTCTCCTACTAATTTAGGTAATACTGTTCCTAAATCTGTATAAGTACTGTCTGCGTTTTTCTTTGAATAAACAATTTCATAATCAGCAGCTGTTAAGCCATCAACCCCTGTTGCAGTTGGTGGAGTTTTAGTAGTTCCATAAACCCATGTACTATCTAAACCACTAATACCTAGCCCTGTAAGTGCTTTTGCACTAACATTTAATGTAACTGTTGCTGTATATGTTTCATTGTTTGCATCTGTTACAGTAATTGTTGCTGTATATTCTCCAGCATTAAGTCCTGTCTTTGCTTTTACTTTAAAGTCGGTATTTGTTCCACCAACATCAACTGTTGGTTGTGTAGAACCAATAATTTCAAATTTATCTGTATCAGATACTATTACACTTATTACTTTTAAATTAACAGTTCCAACATTTTGGATTGAAATATTAGCTTCAGGTGTTTCTCCATAAACGCCTGTTAAAGTGGCATCGCTAATTGTCATAGCACTAACCGTAGGCGTTCCGCCAATAGCTTTTCCTAAATCAACAGTAACATAAGCACCCCAATCATATCTTCTCACTGCAACTGTTGAAGTAATATCTTTTTCGTTATAAAATACTTTAAGATTAGTTGAATTAAGTTGGTATCCATCATTTGTCTTTACATTAAAATCATATCCATACTTTGTTTTGCCATCATTATATGCAACTGGTGTTTCTGAACTAACTCTGCTCCAAGTTGATGTGGCACTTATAAAGTATGCCCAACCACTATTATATAGTCCTATACTAATGTTATCAGTAGTAGTTCCAGGATTAAATGCTGGTAACGTTCCTGCTGGAACATTGCCATATTCATAATCACCAGTTAATCTAATTTCGTCAATTGTATTAGCTGCTTCCCATTTTGCATAAAGTGTTATATTAGATGTGATTGGTGTATTAAAATCAAATTTTGTATTAAATGCATCATCTTTATACCAACCTCTAAAAACATATTTATCTTTTGTTGGTGTTGATGGTTCTTTAATTTTCAATCCATCTACAACAGTTTTTGGAGATATTTCTGTTCCTCCATTTGTCTCAAATGTTACAGTATAAGAGGTTGGATTTTCCCCAATAGCTTTTCCTAAATCAACAGTAACATAAGCACCCCAACTATATCTTCTCACTGCAACTGTTGAAGTGACCTCTCCTTCGTTATAAAAAACTTTAAGATTACTATTTGGAGCAAGCTCATATCCAGCATTTGTCTTTACATTAAAATCATATCCATACTTTGTGTTGCCATCATTATATGCAACTGGTGTATCAGCACCAAATCTGCTCCAAGTTGATGTGTAGTATGACCAATCACTATTATATAGGTCTATACTAATGTTATCAGTAGTAGTTCCAGGATTAAATGCAGTCAATATTCCGGCTGGAACATTTCCATATTGATAATCACCAGTTAATCTAATTTCAGTTATAACCTTATCATCGTTAACTTTTAATGTAACTGTTGCTGTATATGTTTCATTGGTTGCATCTGTTACAGTAATTGTCGCTGTATATTCTCCAGCACTAAGTCCTGTCTTTGCTTTTACTTTAAAATTGGTATTTGTTGCACCAGGATCAACTGTTGGTTGTGTAGAACCAATAATTTCAAATTTATCTGTATCAGATACTGTTACACTTTTTACTTGTAAAGCATTTTCACCAACGTTTTTAATTGAAATATTAGCTTCAGGTGTTTCACCATAAATGCCATTTAATTCAACATCAGATACTTTGAAACCTTTTACGAATTTAACTGTAATTGGACCATATTTAGTATTGATAGAATTAAGTTTTGCTGTTCTATCAGCAGTTACTTTTACACCACTACTAGGATAATATTCAACAACAGCATTTGCATCAATTACATCATCAACTGTTAAATTAGAGTCTTTACTAAGATAGTTATCAAATCTTACAGTTCCAGCACTAGTTTGTGTTATACTTTCAAAATAAACTTTTTTAGCCGCGTTTGACCAAACTAATTGACTGAAACCCTTTATGTTAGAATTCTTAAAAATAAGACTTTCATATTTATTTCCAGATTCAATATCAACAGCAGTAATATAATTACTATCTGATTCAAAATCAACTCCATCAATTTCAAAATTGACTTTTATTCCATCCCCTAGTATTGCTCCATGCAATATAAAATAATCTGTTACTCCAGTATGGTTAGATTTAAATTTAGCAGAACTACTATTGTTAGAATTAATTATTTTAATATCAGCATCTGCATAATACCAAAATTTAATTTCTTTACCATCTGGTACAATTATAGTATGACCATTTAAATCAAGTGTTTTTGATTTATAAATATAGAATCTTGTATCAGCTTCGCTTTGTAGATCAATATCCTTATTAAGTCTAACTATATCTGTTGTATTATCATTCATTGCATTTATTAATGCAGCTCGATCTTCAACATCTGCAGTTGTTGTCGTTGCTCTTACATTGGTAAAACCAACAAGCATAAAAGATAACACCAGAATAAATGTCGTTATCAAGTATTTTGTTTTATTTTTCATAAAACTTTTTTCTTCCACTTTTGTCACAATTAAAAACCTCCTTAATTATTTTTAGTTGCAAATTTTTATATACCTTTTTAAGCCCACGCATCATCTTTTTTTGGTGTTCTAATATCAGGCAATAAATATTGTTGCCACAAAAACCATTCGTTGCCTTTCTTTCTTAATTTTATTTGCCTTGGACTGTCGGCTCCAGATGAACGAATCTCAAGCATTGCATAACCATCCTCACTATACAAATAAGCATATTCAAAAACTTTAATCGTAAGTGGAACCGGTGGTGTATAATCATTTTCTGGGCTAGTTCCTTCAAAATATGATCTTGGAACGTAAGACTTTCCTTTAAGCTTAACAAAAAGGAATGTCCCTATTTGTTTCTCACTTTATTAAATTTAATATTTCTTCTTTACTTATTGCTCCAACACTTTTTGTAATTTCTTTTCCGTTTTCAATAACGACTAAGGTTGGAATATAGACCACTTCATATTTTTCAGCAAGTTCCTGATTGGCATCAATATCTACTTTTACAAATTT
>CAKPQS010000035.1 GCA_934179675.1 uncultured Bacilli bacterium | reverse complement strand
GTGATTTTTCATCACTCATATATTGACAATTCATTCATCAAATTTATTGTCGACCAACACTATTTGACAAAGAACCTTTATTTTCATAAGAAAGTAAATTTTTTATATCTTTTTCCGTTAATGAACTAATAATATTGGCATCTCTAGTATCGCCATCTATTATTTTATCACTTAATTTTTTCTTTTTTTCTTGAAGCGTTAATATTTTTTCTTCAATTGTTCCTTTAGTTATTAATTTAATAACTTCAACAACATTTTTTTGGCCAATACGATGTGCTCTATCTGTTGCTTGATTTTCTGCTTGTGGATTCCACCATAAATCTAAATGAATAACTACATCAGCACTTGTTAAATTTAATCCTGTTCCTCCTGATTTTAACATTATTAAAAATACACATGGATTTAAACTATTATTAAATTCTTCTACTCTATCCATTCGTTCTTTACTTTTTACAGATCCATCAATAATATAAGAATTTATTTTTTCTTTATCCAATCTTTCTTTAACAATGTTTAAAGCTGTCTTAAATGATGTAAATATTAGTATTTTATGATTATTATTGATACTTTCTTTTACAACACTTATAAGGGTATCAATTTTATTTGATCCACCTTTGTAATCATCATAAATAATTGCTGGATCTATACATATTTGTCTTAATTTCATAAGTAATTGTAATATCATAAATCTTACTTTTGTCATTCCACCATTTTCTAATAATTCATCCATTTTTTTCTTAACATTTTCTAATTCAGAAACATAAATTTTCTTTTGTTCTTCTGATAAATCAATAAAAATGTTGTTTTCTAATTTTTCAGGTAATTCTTTAATTACATCTTTTTTTCTTCTTCTTAAAATAAATGGTGCGATTTGATTATTTAATCCTTTAATTAATATTTCTGAATCATCATTAAAATCATTTATTTTATATTTGTTTTGAAATTTTTGTAAATTTGCTAAATAGCCTGGCATTATAAAATCAAATATACTCCATAATTCTATTGTTGAATTTTCTATTGGGGTACCTGTTAAAGCAAATTTTGTTTTTGCTTTTATTTTTTTAACAGTTTTAGATACACCTGCCATATAATTTTTTATATTTTGAGCTTCATCTATAATCATAGTGTGGAAATAATCATTTTCATATTTTTCTTCATCTTCTCTTAATAATCCATAAGTTGTTATAATTACATCATAGTTTTGTTTTTGTTTTAATTTTTCTTCTCTTTCTTTTTTATTTCCAATTACTAATAATACTTTAATTTCTTTAGCAAATTTTGCAAATTCATATATCCAGTTATATGCAAGTGATGTTGGTACTACTATTAAAAATTTATTTTTTTCTTCTTTTAATATTTCTTTTATATAGTATATTACTTGGATTGTTTTACCTAATCCCATTTCATCTGCTAGTATTCCACCAAAACCTGTTTTATCTAAATTATATAACCATTTAACACCTGTTATTTGATAATCTCTTAATATTTTTAAATCATTATTGTCTAAATTAATATTACTATCTTTATATTTATAAAAATTATTTATAAATTCATCAAATATATTATTTGTTTCTACATGTTTATATTTTGTTTTTCTCAAACTATCTAAATAAAGGGCACGATATTTTAATATCTTACCTTTTCCATTTATGATATCTTCATCTGATATATCCATATCATCTACTACTTCATTTAGTTCATTTAAGTTATCATCTTCAAGATTAATTATATCACCATTTTTTAAGTGATAATATTTCTTTTTTGCTTTAACACTTTTTAAGATATTTATAATTTCTTTTTCATTTATGCCATCTAAATTAAAGTTATAAGTCATTATATTATCTTTTCCTAAATTAAACATACTTGATATATTTGTTTTTCTTTTAATATTTACTTTTTTTAAATTTTCTGATGTATAAATATTATATTTAGATGATAAATTATTTAAACCATTTTCTATAAAATATACAATTTTATCTAAGTCATTTAAAATTATTTTTTTATTTTCTATTTTAAAGCCATAAGTTATTAAATCATTAATTATATTATTTTCATATTCAGTATTTCTTAATATTTTTTCATTTTCATCAAAATAATCAATTTCACCATTATAATCTAATTTAATATTACATTGTATATCATTATTTTGAATATCAAAATATAATTTAATGTTTGGTTCATTTATTATTACTAATTCATCTTGCATATTAGTATCTACTTCAATATTTTCTTTAATTATTGGAAGTAATCCTTTTGTGAATTTTGCAAAATCTTTTTGTTTTATTTTTAGTTTTGTTATTTCTGCATTTATTAAATCATTTACTAATTCTTTTTCTTTTGTATTTAATTTATATAATTCACCATTTGCATAAACGTATTCATTTGATATATTTATAACATCATTTAAATCAAACGCTAATTCATAATCATCATTTGTTTTTGTTATACTAGTTTTAAATGGGAATCCTTCATTAATATAATTTATTTCATGGTTATCAAAGTTAAATGGTAAACTTAAATATGGTATTAATGTTGCAAGCATATTACCATTTAAATATCCATATTGCATATTTACATTACTTTTAAGTAGTAATTCAATAAGAAATTTATTTTGTTTATTAAAATAATAATTTTCTGGATTATATATAAATTCTTTTCCAAATTTGTATTCCATATTATATTGATAAGCATTTTTAAATGATGAAAAATGAGAATTAAGTGAATACATTTTATTAGTTCCAATGGTGATTTTAAATTCAAAAATAATTTGTTTATCATCATAAAAATATGATTCTTGTGGATTTATGTTAATATTCAGTTTTATTTCTTTTTTTATAGTTGGTTTATTATCTGAAAAATATTTGTCTAATAATATATTAGATAATTCTTCTATTGTTTTTTTCTTTTTTCCAAATAATTCTATACTGTAGTATTTAAAGCATGCTGCTAAATGTTTACAACTTCCGAAATTTTGAAATTGAATACAATTACAATCAACATCTTCTATATTGTTATTTTTTATTAGTATATATGCTGCATAATATGTATAAAATGTTTGCGATTTTACTAAAAAAATATGTTTAGTTCCTTGGATTGTTTGAACAGAGCCACGATATTTAACTAAATTTTTATCAATTTTGTTTGCTTTCTGAATATCAGTTCTATTTATTTTTTTTATTATTTTTGTATAATTATCGGCATAGACTTTATTTTCATTTTCATATAATTCAACCATACTTCCTCCTCAAATATTTATATTATATCATATTATAATTTACACTTCTATACAGTTTATAATGTTTTTTTTATTGCATAATATGTATATATATTGTTATAATTTAGTTGAAAGTAAGATAGCAGGTCTGATAGAATAAAAAGGGAATTTTCTTACTTAAAAAGCAATTTTATAATTGTTTTTTTATTTTAAAAAAAAAGCATTATATGCTAATTTTTTTTAAAAAATCCATCTTTATAATAATATTTATTTTGTCCGATTATTTTAATATATCTGTTATCTTGATGTCCTTTTTTTATTATTCTTGGTTTTTCTAATACTACTGTAGAGTTATCTGGAATGTCTGTTGTTACTATTGCGTTTGCTCCTATTCTTACATTATTTCCTATTTTTACATTGCCTATTATTTTAGCGCCTGCCCCTATATAACAATTATCCCCTATTGTTGGAGATCCTTGTTTTTTTGTGTCTTCTAATGTATTAGATCCAATTGTCACATTTTGAAATATAACGCAATTTTGACCTATTTTTGCTTTATCTGATATAAATATTCCATATACTCCATGGGGTAAACATGGTATTCCTTTAAATGTTGTATTGATTCCTATATATGATGAGTGTTTATTAAAATAATCAATGTAATATGATGTGTATATCCCTGATTTAAGGTTGTTTTTATTTATTTTATTTTTTACTTCCCATATATTTTTATATTTTAATATTACATATTTGTTTGTAAATATTCTTATAAAGTCCTTTAATATATTTTTTAATATAAATAAATTTACATGTTTACCTTCATAATAGCCATATTCTGTATATATTTGTTTCATATCATCATCCTTACTATAACTTTATCATATTTATTGATTATTTACAATATATTTATTTAATAGTTAGGGATTACGATTGCTTTTAAGCCATAATAGTCGTTACCGCCGAATCCATAAGTTGTAAATGTTATTTTAATATAGTTTGAGTTTATTGTTATTGTTTCCTTTGTTCTAGTATCTCCACCATATCGTTTATCATCGTTTATACCTGTTGTTGAGGAAGAAGAATCATATATTAAGAAATAATCATAGTTTATAAGTCCAGTTTGATAGTCTAGTATAACTGTTAGACTTTTTGCTCCTTCGAATGTATGTTCAGCAAGTATAACATTATCATGTGATTGAAGATACGGATAATGATCTGTTTCATATATTGCACCAGGTGTTGTAGCTACATCACTTATTGTTACATCAGTATCAGGCATTATAAATTCTTTTCCATTTATAGTAGTTCCATTCATTTTAAATGATGTTACATAATTATTACCTGATATAGATGTTAAAGTTACTTTTGTACCTTTTACTCTATTAATAGATTCATATTTTATATCATCATTACCAGTTATTGTAATTGAATATTCTGGAATTATACTTCCTTTTATAACATTACTATTTGATGATTTAGTTGCAATCATATTATCAACTAAAGTTGATGCAGAAGCAATATAATTTACTGTTATTTTAGATCCACTAGCTGCTGCTGCACTATAAAACATAAATTTATAGTCTGTTACATTAGAATTCATTATATTGATTGTTGTTGTTAAGGATGAACATTTCTCAAACATACCATACATATTTATTATATTTGCTGTATTAAAATTACTTAGATCTAAACTTGTTAAGGATGAACATTCATTAAACATATATCGCATATTTGTTACATTTGCTGTATTAAAATTACTTAGATCTAAACTTGTTAAGGATTCACAATCAGAAAACATATCCTCCATAGATGTTACATTTGATGTATTAAAATTACTTAAATCTAAACTTGTTAAGGATCTAGAATATTTAAACATACCTCCCATATTTTTTACTTTTGTCGTATCAAAATTACTTAAATCTAAACTTGTTAAGGATAATAAACCACTAAACATACCTCTCATATTTATTACTTTTGTCGTATCAAAATTACTTAAATCTAAACTTGTTAGTGATTGACAGGCACCAAACATACCTGACATATCTGTTACATTTGAGGTATTAAAACTACTTAAATCTAAACTTGTTAGTGAATAACAGGCACCAAACATATCTGACATATCTGTTACATTTGAGGTATTAAAATTACTTAAATCTATACTTGTTAAGGATTCACACTCAGAAAACATACCTGACATATCTGTTACATTTGTCGTATTAAAATTATTATTAAAATTTATAGATATTAAATTTAATATCCATTTACTATTTACATATTCTTGAAACTCAAATATAAGATAACAACTAGATGGTGCGAATATTTGTGTTTCACTTACTATATATAGATTATATAATGATTTTGTGTTATCTTTGCTATCTTTTAAACCAGTATCAACTAAGTATCCATATACTTTCTTTTTTTGAGTCTCACTTTCAGATATATCCCAACATAAATTTTCTTCTGTACAAGTACTAGGTAAATTACTTAAATCATTACCAAAGTTAATTGTTCTTATATATGGTTTATAATTCTCATTCCAAAATTCTGTACCCCACCGCCCATTCTTCATCGTTGCTACTTCCATTATAGTACCTTTAGTTTTTATTAAAATATCACTATTTATAGCAGTATCAGACTTATAATATATTGTAACACTACTACTAGTATTACTATTTATAGATCCACTATATATATTATTATTAATTAATTTAGTATAACTACTATCTGTATAAAACTTAATTGAACTATCACCTATTAATTCAATAGTATAATCTGCTCCACTTTTAGATCCATT
>CAKPQS010000034.1 GCA_934179675.1 uncultured Bacilli bacterium | reverse complement strand
GTATGTATGTATGTATGTATGTATGTATGTATGTATGTATGTATGTATGTATGTATTATCTATCATGTTATCAACAACCCTTTCAAGCATATCTTTATTACTACTTAATTTTAACATACTATCATACTAATTACAATACAAAAAAAATCAAAAATAAATTTGATTTTTCTACTTATTTAATTTTTATTAATAAATTCTTTATTTCAGTTATTTATTTTATATTAAATTATACTACATTTTTTGTTAAAACTTTTTACATTTTTTCTACTTCATTGATCGCTAATAAATTAGTTAATTCTTTGATATAACTATAAACTATTTTAATAAAAGCAATATATGATGATTTTATTTCCTCATTTTCCTCATTAACTATATTACAATTATTATAAAATTTATTAAATAAACTACAAATTTCATATAAAATTTCAGCAATATAATTTAAAGTATTCTCCTTATAACAAGCAGTTAAAGCAGTAGAAACCTCCGTTAACTTAACCAAAACATTTCTCATCTCATCAGTATTAATAATAGTTAATTTTGAATCATTATTAACCTTATTCAAAATAGACTTAATTCTAACAATTGTATATAAAATATAAGGACCTGTTTTACCATCTAAAGAACTAAATTTAACAGGATCAAAAATATAATCCGTTTTTCTATAAGGCAATAGATCTGTATATTTAATAGTAGCAATAGTTAATTTTTCTAATATTTCATCTCTTTCATTACCCTTAATATCATCCTTTATTTTTTTTGATATTTCACTTCTAACCAAATCAATCAAAGTACTAAGCTCCATAACCCCACCATCACGAGTTTTATAAGGTTTACCATCAATACCATTAATTGTACCAAAACCACTATGAATTAATTTAGCCTTTTTAACAAGGCCACTTTTATAAGAAGCCCTAAAAACTTGTTCAAAATATAAACCCTGTCTTTCATCAACAACATATAATATTTCATCTGGATCAAATCTCTTAACCCTTGAATAAATAGTAGCTAAATCCCTCGTTGCATAAATAGTCGCACCATCAGTTTTAATATATAAAAGCGGTGGCATCTCTTTTTTATCATCATCTTTAGCAACATCCATAACTAAAGCACCATTTGATTCATATAGAAAAGGTTTTAATATTTCAGTTGTTGCTGGAATATCCTTAAAACTATCAAGTTCTCCCTCAAACAAATCAAAATGACAATTCAATTCATCATATACTTTTTTAATTTCAACCTTTGATACATCAACCATTTGTTTCCATAAATCAATATATACTTTATTACCCTTATCAATTTCAGCAGTTATTCTTCTAACTTCTTCCATTCTTTTAGGGTCTTCTTTAGCAAGTTTACTAGCTAATGGATACATTCTACCAAGATCTTTAGCCGTAATATCAAGTTTAGGATATTCACCCTTATAATTTAAATCAAAATAAGGTAACTCTGGATGCTCAATTTGTAATTGTGAAATTAACATACCAGCTTGTCTTCCTAAATCACCTAAATGAACATCACTAATAACATCATTACCAAATAATATAAGTAATCTTCTTAAAGCTTCGCCAATATTTGCCGATCTCATGTGGCCAACATGTAAAGCTTTAGCAGCATTTGCACCACCAAAATCAATTATTATTTTTTTAGGTTCTTCTTTATCAACCATATCATTAAAACCTTTAGTATTAAAATAATTAATTAAATAATCATCACTAAAAGAAAGATTGATAAATCCAGGCCCCTGTATATTAACATTTACAAATCTATCATCTAATTTTGAAACTATTTTTGATGCTATATCTCTTGGATTAGTATGATAAATAGACGCTAAATTCATTGCTACATTTATTTGAAACTGACCAAATTCCTTCCTTGATGAAGGCTCTAATGAAATTTTGTCAATATTCATTTCTAAATCATTTATTACATTTTTTAAATATATTTCATTTTCTTTAATTAAACTCATATTCCCTCCATAAAATAAAAAGATTCTATAATTATAGGGACGTATTAACGTGGTACCACCCTACTTTCATAGAATCTATGCTCTTTATCTTTAACGCGATAAAACGTTTATACTAAAGGATGCGTTCATATAAATAATTATCTAGTAGTTTCCACTATTCCTACCTCACTATAAGTTTTTTTTATATTACTATTTCCTTATCATTGTATCTTATTCTTCTGGTCTCATTAAAGGATACATAACAACATCTTTTATATTATCAGAGTTCGTTAATAATTGAATTAATCTATCAATTCCCATTCCCCAACCAGATATTGGTGGCATTCCATATTCCATTGCTCCAATATAATCATAATCCATATCCATTGCTTCTTCATCGCCACCAGCTTTTAAACTAGCTTGTTCAAGTAATCTTTTTTCTTGTTCAACTGGATCAACTAATTCTGAATAACCATTCAATATTTCCGCTCCATTTACAATTAATTGGAATCTATCAGTTATAGATTTATCAAAATCATTTGATCTTGCAAGAGGCGATAATTCTAATGGATGACCTGTTAAATATACTGGACCAAGAATATTTGGTCGTGCTACTTTTTTATATAAATAATCTACTAAATTACCATAACCTAAATTTTCAATTGGTGTTTCACTATCAAGTTCTATTTTATCTTCTTTTATTTTTTCTAGTAATTTTTCTTTTGTATCATAATCTTTTATATCAATATTAGCATATTTTATAATTAATTCTCTAAATGTAACAGTTGGCCATACACCACTCATATCAACTACTTTGTCACCTATTTGAACATTTAATGTACCAAATAACTTCATAATAATTGTTTGTAACATTTCTCTTATGAATATCATATTATCACGATAATTATAATATGCTTGATAACACTCGATCATTGTAAAATCTTGTAAATGACTAGCATCCATACCTTCATTTCTAAAGCATCTTGCAATTTCATATACTTTTGGAATACCAGCTACAACACTTCTTTTCATATATGTTTCTGGTGCAATTCTCAAATAGACATCAATATCTAATGCATTATGATGTGCTTTAAATGGTCGTGCTACAGCACCACTTGGTTTATTATTTAATATTGGTGTTTCAACTTCATAATAACCATGATTATCTAAATAATTTCGTAGTTCACGAATGAAATTTATACGTGTTAAAAATCTTTTCCTTGTATCTTCATTCATAATCATATCAACATAACGATTGCGGTAGCATAATTCAGGATCTGTTAAACCATGAAATTTTTCTGGTAATGGTTTTAATGCTTTTCCTAGGAAAACAAATTTATCAGCTCTTAATGTTTTTTCGCCAGTTTGGGTTGTAAACATTTCTCCTACTACACCAATAAAATCTCCAACATCAATATTTGCTTTAAAAAAGCTATAATTGTCTTCTCCTACTAAATCAATTTTAATAGAAATTTGTAAATCAGCTTCAATATCTCTTAATCTTAAGAAACTTAATTTACCCATTTTTCTCATAAATACTATTCTTCCAGCTACACTTACACCTTTAGTGCCATCTTCTAATTTACTAGCTTCAAGTAAAGAATGTGTTGTTTCATATCTTTCTGGATATGGATTACAATATTTTTTTATTTCGTCTATTTTAGATCTTCTTACTAATTCTTGTTCAGAAAATTGTCTCATTTATATCACCCTTCTAAAGTTTTCCTTTTCAATGTATTAATTATACTATAATAGGTAATTTTTGTCTATTTATTTTAAAAAAAATTATAATTTTATTTTATAATTTTTTTAAATAAATCATGTTTTAATTCAGTCATTTCTATTTTACTTGCAAATATAATACATTCACCTTTATGTTTTAATAAAACTGTTGCATCATTCTCAATCATTTCAGCATTTTTTAATTTTTTTACTAAATCTTTACTAGATACATCATTATATTCATCTTTATTTTCATATAAAGAATTAATTTCTCCCGAGTTTGACAATTTTCAATTAAAAATCGTCAATAAGTGTTGAAAAACCTAGCTTTGTTATCATTTTGTTATTATATACGTTTTCATGAGGTGGCATAATTATATTGGGGTTGTTATGTTATGAAACTAAACATAAGAACAAAAAAGATTATTCTTATTACACCATAATAAAAGATTATACTAATTTAAACGGTACAAGAGCAACTAAAGAAAATGTTTTATTCCAATAAATGAAAAAGCAAACATCACATAAGATTTAAATTTGATGAAAAAACAACAACTGAAATAATAAGTTATAAAAAAATTAAAAATTTTTTCAGTTAAAATTTATAAACAAAAAAGTATGCACTATTTTAATATCAAAAAGACTCATAACCCCTTATAAATAAAGAGTTAGAGCCTTTTTAATTTCAAAAAACTGTCAAAATCAAGATTTTACCATATTTTATTTTTTAATACAATTGTATTTTTGTTTTTGGGAGCAATTTTATGATAATATCTGTAAATAATATAATATTATTCTAGAATATAAAAAGAAATAAATTTATGCAAAACCAATAAACTTTATAATAATTATCCGTTTTTAAAGCAAAGATAAAAAAATCAAGTCAAGGATGAATTTTAGTAAGTTCATCTTAGTACTTGACTTGATAATTAGATGTATAATATTTTTATCAATAAATTTTACCTTTATTGATTATATATATATTAATACTACTGATATTATCCAAAAATTATATATTGATATTTTCAAGAAAATTTAACACACTTTTATAAAAAATTATAAAAGTATAATTATTAGATTAATTGTTAATTTTATTAATAATTAGGGATTACTATTGCTTTTAAGCCATAATAGTTGTTATCATAACTATTACTTTCAAATGTTATTTTGATATAGTTAGAGTTAATTGTTATTGTTGCCTTTATTCTAGTCATTCCACCATATTTTTTATTATTGTTTATACCTGCTGTTGATGTGCTAGAATCATATATATAGAAATAATCCCCGTTTGTGCCACCAGTTTGATAGTCTAGTATGACTGTTAAACTTTTTGCTCCTTCGAATGTATGTTCACCAAGCATAACATTATCTTGTGAATCAGAATATGGATAATGAGCAGTCTCAATTGTTTTGCAAGGTATTGTAACTATATCGCTTATTATTACATCGATATCTGGCATTATAAATTCATTCCCATTTATGGTAGTTCCATTCATTTTAAATGATGTTACATAATTATTACCTGATATAGATGTTAAAGTTACTTTTGTGCCATTTGCTCGATTATTAGATTCATATTTTATTTCATCATTACCAGTTATTGTTATTGAATGTTCCGAAATTATGCTTCCTTTTATAACATTGCTGCCTTCTGATTTAGTTGCAATCATATTATCAACTAAAGTTGAGGCAGAAGCTATATAATTTACTGTTATTTTAACACCAGATGAAGTTGCGGCACCATCAAACATACTATCATAAGACACATTAGCATTCATTATATTTATTGTTGTTGTAAGTTTTGAACAATTTAAAAACATAGACCTCATATCTGTTACATTTGCTGTATTAAAACAACTTAAATCTAAACTTGTTAAGGATGAACATAAAACAAACATACCGCTCATAGTTGTTACATTTGAGGTATTAAAGCTGCTTAAATCTAAACTTGTTAAGGATCTACAATCCTTAAACATTTCACTCATATTTGTTACATTTGAGGTATTAAAATTATTATTAAAATTAATTTGAGTCAAATTAGATCTTGAGCTTATCGCATTGGTTCTACCAAATGAAAATATACCTTTACAATTTGATGGCGCAAATATTTTATAGTTACTTACTATATATAAATTATATAATGATTTTGTATTATTTTTGCTATCTTTTAAACCTGTATCAACTAAATATCCATATACTTTATTTTCTTGAGTTGAGCTTTCTGTTATATCCCAACATAGATTTTCTTCAGTACATGAACTAGGTAAATTACTTAAATCATTTTCAAAGTTAATAGTTCTTATATATAGTTTATAAATTTTATTCCAAAATTC
Source organism: uncultured Bacilli bacterium (assembly GCA_934179675.1). Lineage (GTDB taxonomy): Bacteria > Bacillota_I > Bacilli_A > RF39 > UBA660 > CAG-884. Next base: position 134 of record CAKPQS010000034.1, on the reverse strand, counting down.
TGTTCCTCCGTTTGCATTTCTATCTTCACTATACCCATTCTTCATAATTGCTATTTTCATTATAGTACCTTTAGTTTTTATTAAAATATCACTATTTATAGCAGTATCAGACTTATAATATATTGTAACACTAC
>CAKPQS010000033.1 GCA_934179675.1 uncultured Bacilli bacterium | reverse complement strand
GTTACAATATATTATAAGTCTGATACTGCTATAAATAGTGATATTTTAATAAAAACTAAAGGTACTATAATGAAAATTGCTTATATGAAGAATGGGTATAGTGAAGATGAAAATGCAAATGGGGGAACAGAATTTTGGAATAATAATTATAAACCTTATGTAAGAACAATTACATTTGATAATAATTTAAGTAATTTACCAAGTAGTTGTACAGAAGAAAATTTATGTTGGGATATATCAGAAAGTTCAACTCAAGAAAATAAAGTATATGGTTATTTAGTTGATACTGGATTAAAAGATAGTACTGATAATACAAAACCATTATATAGTTTATATATAGTAAGTGAAGCATCAATGTTTGCACCATCTAATTGTAAAGGAATATTTGCATTTTATAAAATTGTATATTATCAAATTATATCTAATTTAACTCAAATTAATTTTAATGATAATTTTAATACAACAAATGTAACAAATATGTTTGGTATGTTTGGTGGATGTTCCTTTTTTACCGCATTGGATTTAAGTAGTTTTAATACTTCAAACGTAACCGATATGGAAAAAATGTTTTATTATTGTTCATCATTAACAAGTTTAGATATAAGCAACTTTAATACCTCAAATGTAACAACTATGGCAGATATGTTTTCTGATTGCACATCCTTAACAGAATTAGATTTAAGTAGTTTTAATACAGCAAAAGTAATAAATATGGAAGGTATGTTTTATGAATGTAAATCCTTAACAAGTTTAGACTTAAGTAGTTTTAATACAGCAAAAGTAACAAATATGTATAGGATGTTTGATCATTGTACATCTTTAACAAGTTTAGATTTAAGTAAATTTGACACATCAAATGTAACAAATATGAGTTATATGTTTAATAATTGTCTAAAACTTACTACAACAATAAATATAATGAATGCAAATGTTACGAATTATTTAAGTATGTTTGCTTATGCAGCAACAGCTAGTGGTTCTAAAATAATAGTAAATTATATCGCTGAGGCATCAACACTAGTAGATAACATGATTGCAGGAAAAATACCTAACAGTAATGTAGTAAAAGGTAATATTATTTCTTAATATTCAATAACAATAACTGGTATTGATGATATAAAATATGAATCTCTTAATAGAGCTAAAGGATGCTAGAGTAACACTAACATCTATATCAGGTAATTACTTGATAACATCATTTAAATGAATTGTACAACAATAGAAGGTAATACATTTAAAATATCAGATACTGATGCAACAATAACTGATATTGTTAATGTAGAACATAAAATTGTAGAAACAGTTCATAATCCTTATCTTAATAGTATTAGGTGAACATATATTCGAAGGAGCAAAAAGTTTAACAGTTATAATAGACTATCAAACTGAAGATACAAGCTGGGATTATTTTCTAATATATGATTTTTCTACTTCAACAGCAGGTATAAACAATAATAAAAAATATGGTGGAAGTACTAGAACAATATTAACTATAACAATTAATAGTAATTACATAAAAATAACAATTACAAGTAATAGTAATACATATAATTATTATGGTTTAAAAGCAATAATAATTATAATAATAATATCTAATTATTAAAAATGTATTGACAAATTAATTTATTATGAGAGTGATTTTTATCGCTCTTTTTATATTGTATAACATAAAAAGCCCTGGTATAACATAAAAAGCCCTGTAAACAGAGCTTTCTTTCTAGTTGTTAGGTCCAGGACCAAATGCTCTAGCACCTATTATAATAACAAGTAAAATGAATAAAACAAGAACAATTGCAGCACCATAACCAGTTCCATAACCATATCCTTGGTTTCCTCCTGTATAAGGAGTATAACCGCTATTGCATCCATAATAATACATATATAATCCTCCTATCTATTAATAGTTTATTTTATTATGTAAATAATGTTTATAATATTTGTCTAGGTGTTTGCAAAACTTTAAAATTATGATATTATATAAAGTAGAAGATGGTGAAATATGGTAAAAGAGATAATTAAAAATTTTAAAAATATGAATGGTACATTATTATTTTGGACTATGGTAATGTTTTTATATGGTTTATTTAATATAGTAACTGCATCAAGTAGAGAAGCAGAAGTAATGTATAATGTTAGTTTATATTATTATTTTTTTAGACAATTAAAAATGTTAATATTAGGTGTAATAGGATCAATCGTTATAATAAATGTGGATACAAAAAAATATCCATTTATTTCATTTTTAATGTACATATTTATATTAGGAATATTAGTATATATGTTATTTAATGGAAGTGCTGATAGAGGAAGTATAAACTGGATTAATTTACCATTTATCGGTAGATTTCAACCATCAGAAGCAGCTAAACCAATATCAATTGTTTTTTTTGCATTTATACTAGATAAATTATCTAATTTAGTAAACATGGAAAATACTAGTAGGTGGAAATATATAATAATATTATTTATTATTATGTTTATCTTACCAGGTATTATATTCTTCCATAATGATATGGGAACAGCTACTATTTTACTTGGTATAACTGGTATTATGTTTCTTGGCGGACCGGTTAAAAAAAGTGATAAATCAAAAGCAATTATTTTATGTTTAGTACTTATTTCTTTAGTTGGATGTATGAGATATTTTACCAAAGGATACGTTTTAACAGAAGAACAATTATCAAGAATAACAGATTTTATTAAACCATGTACAAAATATACTGATGGAGGATATCAAGCATGTAATGATTTTATTGCAATTAATAATGGAGGATTAAAAGGAGTCGGAATAGGAGCAAGCAAACAAAAATATTCCTATATTCCTGAACCACATACAGATAGTGTATTTGCAATAATTGCTGAAGAATATGGATTAATTTTTACAAGTGCAATACTAATTGTATATTTTATAATCATAAGAACTATTTTGAAAATAGCATACAATGCTGATAATTTAATGAATAAATATATTTGTTTAGGATGTGCTGCTTATATCTTTTTACATATCATAATTAATTTAGGTGGTTTAATGGGATTAATGCCAATGACTGGTGTTCCACTTCCATTTTTAAGCTATGGTGGTACATTTGCAATATCATTAATGGGAATGCTTGCTATTGTTCAAAGAGTTGCAATTGAAACTAAAATAAATAAAAAAGTAAAAATCTAAAAAATAAAACATATATTGTGGTATAATGATAATGAGGTGAGTGTATGAGAGTTGTAATAAGTGCTGGGGGTACTGGGGGACATATATATCCTGCACTTGCTATAATAAATAAGATAAAAGAAAAAGAACCAAATAGTGAATTTTTATATATTGGTACACATAATAGAATGGAAAAAGATATAATACCTAAAAAAGGTATCCCTTATAAAGAAATAGAAATATATGGTTTTAATAAAAAAGCATTAAGTAATTTTAAATTATTAAAATGTATTATTAAAAGTTATAGAGAATGTAAAAAAGCTATAAAAAATTTTGATCCTGATATTGTAATAGGAGTTGGAGGATATGTAACAGCACCTGTTATACTTGCAGCAGCTAAACTAAAATACAAGACATTTATTCATGAACAAAATAGTGTTCCTGGAAAAACAAATAAATTTTTGTCTAGATTTGCTACAAAAATAGGTATATCATTTGAAGATACAAAAAAATATTTTGAAGAAAATAAAACTGTTTTTACAGGTAATCCTTGTAATGAAGCAGCATTAGAATCTCCTAAAATGGATTTAAAAGAAATAGGCTTAACAAAAGATTTTGTTTATATTGTTATGGGATCATTAGGATCTGATAAAATGAGCAACATATTAATTTCTGGGTTAGATAAATTAGCTCAAAAAAATTATGAAGTTGTTTTAGTAACGGGAACAAATTATTATGATAAAGTTAAAAATATTAAATTCCCTAAAAATGTAAAAGTTTTGCCTTATATAGATAATCAAACAAGGTTAATGAAGCAAGCTAAACTTGTTGTTAGTAGATGTGGAGCGACTACTTTAGGAGAAATTGCAACACTAAATTTACCTTCTATTATAATTCCTAGTCCTTATGTTGCTGATAATCATCAATATAAAAATGGTCTTGTTTTAGAAGAAAAAGATGCAGCTGTTATGATTGAAGAAAAAGATTTAACAAGTGATATTTTATATGAAAAGATAGATTCATTAATGAATGATCAAAATAAATTAGACGAAATGAAAGAAAATTTAAAGGGATTGACACTAGCTAATGGTGCGACTAATATTTATAATGTGCTTGCATCGATGATTGGAGAGAAAAATGATTGAAAAAATTAAAAGTATGAATATTGGTTTAGTTTTAGAGAATGTTGACTTAAAAAAATATACAACTTATAAAGTTGGTGGTACTGGAAAATTATTAGTGCTTCCAGATAATACTTCCAAATTAATTGAGTTATTAGAATATATCAAAAAAAATAATATTAAATATAAAATAATAGGTAATGGCTCAAATTTAATTTTTGTAAATGATTTTGATGGAATACTAATTAAATTAGATAAATTAAATGAAATTATTATTAGCGATAATGAAATTGTTGCTGGAGCAGGTGTAAGTTTAATTGGTTTAGCTTTAAAAGTTTCACGAATGGGTTTAAAAGGTATGGAATTCGCACCTGGTATTCCTGGTACTATTGGGGGCGCTATTTATATGAATGCTGGTGCCTATAAATCTGATATGGCTTCTATAATTGAAAATGTTAAATTAATTGATGAAAATAATAATATAGTTGTTTTGAATAAAGAAGAATTAGAATTTGGTTATAGGAAATCAATATTACAAAGAAAAAAATATGTTTGTATAGAAGCTACATTTAAATTAGAACATGGTAATGTAGATGAAATTATGGAATTGATTGAAAAACGCAAACAAAAAAGAATTGAAACTCAACCACTAGAATATCCTTCTGCTGGATCGGTGTTTAGAAATCCAGAAAATGGTTATGCTTGGCAATATATTGATGATATTGGCTATAAGGGTAAAAGAATTGGTGATGCTGTTGTTAGTTCTAAACATGCTAATTTTATAATTAATGTTGGTAATGCAACTGGTAGTGATATAAAAAAACTAATATATGATATAAAAACAAAAGTAAAAGATAAATATAATGTTGATTTAAAAATTGAACAAGAAATTGTAGAATAGGTGAATTTATGAAAAAGAAAAAAAGGAAGATAAGTTTTTTAAAAATTTTGATTGTTTTTTTACTAATATATTTATTTATAGTTGGTGGTTATAAATTAATTACAATAAATATAAAAAATATTTATGTAATTGGTAATAATTATATAAAAGATAAATATATAATTGAAAAAGCTGGTTTAACAAATTATCCTCCTTTTTTCTTAACTACTAGATCTAGTATTAAAAAAAAATTACTTAATTATGATGAAATATTGAATGTGAATGTTAAGAAAAAATTATTTTCTGTATATTTATATGTTGATGAAAATATACCACTTTTTTATAATAAAAATAGTAATAAAATTGTTTTAAAAAATGGTAAAGAAATAGATGATAAATATAATGTTGCTGTTTTAAATAATTATGTTCCTGATACTATATATAATGATTTTATAAATAATATGGGAAATGTTAATCAAGATATATTAGATAGAATTTCTGAAATTAATTATGTTCCTAATGATGTTGATTCTAAAAGATTTTATTTAATAATGGATGATGGTAATAGTGTTTATTTGACTTTGGATGATTTCCTTAAGATAAATAATTATATAGAAATTATTAAAACACTTGATAATAATAAGGGTACTATTTATTTAGATAGTGGTAATTATTTTGAAATTAAAAATGCTGAAAGTTGACTTTTAGGGCTAAATATTGTATTATTATATTAGAGGTAAGAATATGAAAAAAGAGTTGGTTGAATTATCTAAAAAAATAGAGAATGCAAATAATAAAAAATGTGATATAGAATTTAGAGTTAAATTATATAAAGATTCTAGAAGTGGTTTTATGAATTCTTATTCTATTTGTAGTATTTTTATATTTTCTTTATCACTTGGTTCTATAGTACTTTCTTATATATTACCTTCCTATATAGCAGGTTATTTATTTCTTTTAATTAATAGTATTTCAGTTTCGTTTTTAATTTATTTAATTAGTGAGAATAAAACTAATTTAAAGGTAATGGATAAACTTAATTTAAATGATCTTGAATTAAAATTAAAGGAATGTAATAATGAAGTTGAAAAATATGATAGTGAATATAAAAATATAGTTGAAATGGTTATACTTGGTGATGATATATAATTGATATAGAAAGAATGTTGATAACATGATAGATAATACATACATACATACATACATACATACATACATACATACATACATACATACATACA
>CAKPQS010000032.1 GCA_934179675.1 uncultured Bacilli bacterium | reverse complement strand
ATGTATGTATGTATGTATGTATGTATGTATGTATGTATGTATGTATCTTTATTTATAGACTTATCAACAATATTCATTTATACACACCTACCTTTCATTACTAAAACAATTATACAATATTTATTTATACATTTCAATATATAATTTAAATCATTAATTTATACTATTTACATTACACATAAAAAAAGATATAATTGTTATGGTGAAGATATGAAGAATTTTGATGAAATATACGAAAAATTACAATTAAATCATTCAATTGAATTAAATAATCTAAGAAATAAATGTAAGAAAAAAATACTAATAGTTAAGTATTATATTCTCTTTTTAACAATAATAACAATAATTTTAGAAAGCCTAAACTATATTTTAATATACAATAACTATAAAGCTATATTTTATATACTAACAATAATTATAATAATACTATTTATATATTTCATAAAAAAAATATTACAAAACAATAAAATAAAATATCCAGCAAGTGAACAAATAAAATTAACAAATGATGAAAATGTTATAAATTATATAAAATACTTTAAAAATGAATTAATAAAAGATTTAATACATAACGTAAATGAAAATATTATATATTCAAGTAATAATGGATTAAATGAAGATATATACTTAAGATTTTTTGATAATTTAGATGAAAAAAAATATACAAAATATATATCAGAAGATTATATGAAAATAAATAATACATGGATATATGATGTAAGTACATATAGAAATGAAACAAATAACATTAAAAATGAATATAAAATATTTAGTGGATTAATATCAATAGCCGAAACAAAAAATAATCAAAACTTTATGATATGTCCCAAAAATAATAACTATAACATTAATCTAAAAAAAATTAAAAATTATAAATATTTTGCTCTATATGGTGATGATATAGAATTAGATAATACTATAATTGATGCATTTAACCATTTTATAGAATATACAGGAAGTAAATTTGATTTAATATGTAAAAATAATGTCATATTAATAAGAGGACACTTTAACTGTATATTTGATCCAAATATTTATATAGGATATATGCCTAAAAAATTATTATATATATACTATAGAAATTTATATGAATTTATATTATTAATTAATAAAACAAATAATTATTTTAATAAAAAAATGTAAACTTAATTACATTTTTTTTCTATAAATTCTTTATATAATTCATATGCTTTATCTACCATTTGTTTCCATGTCTTATAAAGATCTATATAAGCATTTTTAGAAACCTTTTCATATAATTCCTTATTATGCATTATTTCAATTATCTTATCAGAATAAGCACCAACTGTATAATCAGACAAAAAACCATTTACATTATCAGTAACAGTAGCAGCTGTTGCCGTATTTTTTAAGAAAACAGTCGGTGTACCTTGAGAAGCAGCCTCAATTTGAACAATAGATGAAGCATCATATACCGATGGAAATAAAAATAAATCAGCTCTGCTAAAATAATAAGCAAGTTCTTTTCTATTTGTAACCTTACCACATAAAAAAGCATCATTTTGTAAATTGCATTGCGCTATTTTATTCATAAGTTTTTCCTCATCTTGACCAGCACCAACATATAACATCTTAAATTTTAATTTAGGATCTTTTTCTTTAACCGCTTTTAAACTATCAGCAATAAATAAAATATTCTTTAAAGTATTTATTCTACCAACAAATAAAAATACTTTTTCATCCTTTTTAATATTATATTTTTTATTAATAAACTCATGAGCTTTCTTAACATCATCAACTGGTTCCATTTCTGTTGCATTATTCATTACTCTAGGCATACATTTATAACCATATTCTTCATAATAAATACGAGCAACTTCCTTATTAACAGCCCAACATTCATCACATTTATTAAATAATTTAATTAATTTATTGTTTAATTTTTTAGCCAAAAATTCTGATTTAACAGCTTTTTCAAAATCTTGTTTAAACTGACTATGCATAGTAGCAATACAAGGAATATGATGCTTTTTAGCATATTTAAGACCAATTTCACCCATTGTAAATGGTGAATGAATATGAACAATATCCAATTTATATTTATCTAATTCTTTTTCAAATTTACGATCTAATTTAGGAATTGGAAGTGAATAATCTAAAAAAGGTACCTTTAATGAATGACATCTTACCACTTTATATGGGAAAATGGAATCATCATATTCTTTTCCTGTGTATTTAGGTACAAATACTATTACATTTGCATATTCTGATAGTACTCTAGCATAATTATCAACTACCATAATTACCCCATCAGCCATAGGGAAAAAAGAATCATTAAATAGACCTATTGTTAATTTTTTCATCATATCCTCCTAACAAATTCATCAATATCGATCATTTCTTGTGAACTTTCTTTCATATTTTTTATTGTTATTTTATTTTCTTTTATTTCATTTTCACCAACTACAATAACATATGGAATATTTTCTTTATTAGCATAATCAAAACTTTTTTTAATTTTTCTTTTATTCATTTCAATTAAGACTTTTTTATTTTTATTTCTTAATTTTTGTGCTAATGACAAACATTCAATTTCTGTATCCATTGGTATAATATAATAATCAATCATATCTACTTTTTCTTCATTTTTAAGTATTACATATATTGGTTCTAAACCAAATGATAAACCTACCGCAGGATATGTATTTCCATCATTAATAAAGTTAGTAATTATTTTATCATATCTTCCACCTGCACCTAAAGAACCATTTATTCTTTTTAATTTATCTCTAAATTCAAATACTATTCCAGTATATATTTCAAGTCCTCTTGATAAATATGAATCAAATGTTATATTATTTTCATAATTTAATTTTTTTAAATAAGTAGTTATTTCATTTAATTCTTCTAATCCTTCTTTTAATAATAAATTATTGGTATCTTTATATATTAGATTATATTCTTCTAAAGTTTTACCAAAAATATTAAATATATTGTCTGTTGTTTGTTTATCAATATTTTGTTCTTCAAACATTTTATATATTTCTTTTTTATCAACTTTATCTAATTTATCTAATATACCTATTATTCCAAATGTTGGATTTTTTATTCCTGATTCAATTAATAATCCATTCATTAATTTTCTATTGTTATATAAAATATTTATATCAATTCCTAGTTGTTTAAATATTTCAATTGCCATTATTATTTGTTCAGCTTCAATAAGTCTTCCATCAATTCCAACGACATCTACATCACATTGATAAAATTCTCTTGTTCTTCCTAATTTTACAGGACCATTTCTAAATACTTTACCTATTTCATATCTTCTAAATGGTAATCTTAATTCTTTTTGCATACCAACTACTTTACAGAAAGGAACTGTTAAATCATATCTTAAGCCAATATCCCTATTACCTTGATCTGTTAATCTATATATTTCATTTAATATTTCATCATCATTATCATATTTTAGAGCTAGTAAATCATAATAATTTAGAATTGGTGTTTCAAGTGGCATATATCCATATTTTTCAAAATTTTGTTTTAAGGTATCTGTTATTTTATTTCTTATTATTTGCTCTTTGGGCAAAAAATCTTCCGTACCTTTTAAATTTCTTAATTCCATATTTCCTCCTTTAGTTTAATTTTTTTACATTTTGGGTTCTTGCCCAATAGTCTCTTTTTAAATTTTGTTCTAATAAATTTATGATCATTTGATCATTTTTATTTTTTTTATCAAGCTTTTCTTCGATTAGTTTTGTTATACATATCATTTTTACTAATTGAAATAAATTACTTTGTTCTTCTTGTTCGACTTTTTGTTCTTCATATTCGGGATAAAAAAATGAATATATTGTTTTATAAGATATTATAATTTTATATATATTTTCAATATTCATATTATCTAATTCATAATCTAATAATTCTATATAACTATTACATACATCTTCATAATCCAATATTTTTTCTTTATTTAGTCCAAATAAAAGTAAAGCTTTTTCAAGCATAATATCACCTTTTTCTACAAATATTATATCATATTTTATAGATAGTTCAAAAAAAAAGTAGATTTTTAAATCTATTTTTGACAATTAGGGCAATAATATGTAGATCTACCACCTATTTTTTCGATTTTTATTTGATTATTACAAATTTTACATTTTGTTTGATTGTGTACTAATAAATTTTGTTGAAATCTTCCGTGTACACCTTCACTTGATGTATATGTTCTAATTGTTGTTCCACCTTTTTTTATAGCTTCATTTAATACATATTTTGTATTTTCAATTATATTATTTAATTGTTCATCATTTAATTCATTTGGTTTTTGATATGGATTAATTTTTGATAAAAATAGTATTTCATCAGCATAAATATTACCTATTCCTGCTATAATACTTTGATCTAATAAAACTTCTTTTATTGGTTTTCTGTATTTTTTATATTTTTCTTTTAAATAAGTTATTGTTAAATTATTATCAAATGGTTCATATCCTAATTTATTTAATGGTTCTTTTATATATATTTCTTCTTTTTTATATAGAAGCATTCTTCCAAATTTTCTTGTATCTTGGTATCTTAAATTAAAATCTTTAAAATAAAATATAACATGTTCATGATTATTTATTTTTTCATTGTGTTTAATATTATATTTTCCTTCCATTCTTAAGTGACTTAATAAATAATAGTCATTTAGTTCAAATAATAACCATTTTCCTCTTCTTTTAATATCAATTATTGTTTGATTTAATATTTGTTTTTTAAATTCTTCAACACTTGGATATTCTATTATTTGTGGATATAATACTTTAAGGTCAATTATTTTTTGATTTAATATTTTCTTTTTTAATGTTTCTTTTACGGTTTCAACTTCTGGTAATTCTGGCATATTTTACTTCTCCATCTATTATTTTTTTGACATTTTGTTTTAATTTTTCATTTACATTTGTAAAATAAATGTCTATTTTTGCATTTCCTTTATTTTCTTTTAGTTCAATTATTTCGCCCATATTTATTGTTTGATTTACTAAATATTTTTTTATTAATGGGAAATGTGTACATGCAAGTACTATTATATCATTATTTGGTACTTTTTCTAGTATTTTTTCTTTGTTTATTTGATTATTTTCAATCATTGGTACAAATTCAGGGCATGCTATTTCTGTACATCCATATTTTAGATTTCGCGCAAAGATATGGGAGTTTATAGTAGCGTTAGTTGCAAATATTGTTACTTTCTTTTTTATATTTGCATTTATATATTTTATTGTTGGTGAAATAATATCGATTATTTTGGTTTTGGTTTTGATGTATGGTAATATGTTTGATGATAGTGTTCCACAGGCAATAATGATTAAATCTACTTTTTGGTTTTCTAAAAAGTCTATTAGGTTTTGTCCTAATTGTATTAATTCTGTTTTATTTTTATTGCCGTATGGTACATTTTTATTATCGCCTATATAAATATAATCGTTATATGGGTATTTATTTTTTAATTCTTTTAAGACAGTTAGTCCTCCTAATCCTGAATCACATAGTCCTATTTTCATTGTTCCTCCTATTTTAAAAAGCAGGTTATTCCTGCTTATACAACTTTTACTATTCTTACTAGTTCTTTTGTTATATTTGGATGTTCTATTTTATATACGATACGATATGTTCCTGGTATGTTAATGTCAACGTTTCCTGTTACAGTTATATAATTTTCTGGTGCATTTTCACCTGGCAATATTATTACATATCCATCTTCGTAGTATTTGCTTCCTTGTTTTATGGTTACTTCTTCTTCTCCTAAAAGTGCGAATATTATTTCTGTTTTATCTATTACAGTTATTGTTCTTGTTTTCATTAATATTGTACTTCCCATATTTAGTTTATATGTTATTTCATATATTCCTGGTTCATTTGTATTTACACTTCCTATTGTTATTACTTTATTGGATAAATCATTTCCGTATTCATTTTTTACGACAAATCCTTGTTCAACATATTCTTGACCTACATATAATACCATTGATGATGTTCCGTTTAAACTGAATACAAAATCTCCTTTTGGTTTTTTTGATATTTTATTTTGAATATAACTATTTGCTAGTGTAAGTAATAGAATACCTAATACTATTAGGGCAACCATTGTTATAATATTACCTAATGGTTTCTTTTCGCCTGTTGCTGTATTTTTTAATCCTATATTTTCTAAAAATAAATCAAATTTTTTCATAAGCACCTCATTTATTGTAATTTTATTATACCATTAAAAAATTAACTAGTAAACTAATTAATTTAATTTAATATTTATTTTATTATATATGGGTCTAATTCTGTTCCTGATCCACTTGATATTTGAGCTGTCGGTTTTAGATTGATTACTGGGCGGACCTCGCGGACCGCAGTCGGATCAATGTAGTACAAGTCCCCGGCCGAAGAGACAACCCACGCATGCGAATACGCAGTGAAGACGCCCCAGTACGAAGGCGAAGATGTCCAAAAGTAACCATTATTATTTAAATAATATTTAGAATTCATTACATTATTTAATCCTCCGGCAAGAACCATTTCATCAACTGTCATTAAACCAACTGGATAATTTAATACATTATTACCATAGCCACTTGTTCCTCTAATACTACTTAAACCATCTACTTTTAATGTAAATTTATCATTAGCATTTTCACATATTAATGTTGGTTCATGTGATGTTAACATTCTATAATACGGACCATACAATGTTGT
>CAKPQS010000031.1 GCA_934179675.1 uncultured Bacilli bacterium | reverse complement strand
TATCAAACTTATGTCTTTTTTTGAAGAAAAACAGTATTGATGTAAAATACTCCACCAACACTATTTATAATACAACCGCAGATTATATAAATACTGGTCCTTTTTTTAATGCTTTTAATATATTAGAAAGGGGAACAATATGAAGAAGAAAAGTATATTAATTTTATTAGTTATATGTTCCATTATATTTATAACAACAGGAACATTTGCTTATTATAGGTATAGCGTTAATGGATCAATTATTGGTAAAGCAAGTAATTATACATTTAATGTAACATCTAATTCTACAACTACTAAAGATATAAATTTAGGATCTAATTTAAAACCATTTGATAAAGGAAGTTTTAATTTAACTGTTAAATTAGATAATGCAGATTGTGATGCTTATTATACACTTAAAATAGAGAAAACTAATTTACCAAAAGGATTTAAATTTCTATCTCAAGATGATAATATAAGTCCTTTTTCTACTTATAGTAAACATTTTAATGCATCAGATACAAAAACAGATACAGTTACAATATATTGGCATTGGGATGGTAATGTTGATGATGAAGATGATAATAGTTTCATTGGAAAAAATATAAGTGCGAATATAGTTATAAATAGTAAACAAACTAATCCAGCATATATGAAAAATGGGTATAGTTTAAGTGCTAATGGTGGAACAGAATTTTGGAATAGTAATTATAGACCTTATATAAGAACCATAAATTTTGGTAATGATTTAAGTAATTTACCAAGTAGTTGTACTGAAGAAAATTTATGTTGGGATATATCTTATGATACTAGTCAAAATAAAAAAGTATATGGATATTTAGTTGATACAGGTTTAAAAGATAGTACTGATAACACAAAACCATTATATAATTTATATATAGTAAGTGAAGCACAAATATTCGCACCATCTAGTTCTAATTATATATTTTCATTTCGTAAATATGCAAATGGTAAAAATATATCAAATTTAATATCTATAAATTTTAACAATAATTTTAATACATCAAAAGTAACAAATATGGAAGGTATGTTTTATAAATGTGAATCCTTAACAACAACAATAAACATAATGAATGCTAACGTGTCAAATTATACTAATATGTTTTTTAAAGCAGCAACAGCTAGTGGTTCTAAAATAACAGTAAATTATATAGCTGATGCATCTACTTTAGTTGATAATATGATTGCAACTAAAGCATATGATAGCAATGTTATAAAAGGAAATATAATTTTATAACATTCAATTACAATAACTGGTAATGATGATATAAAATATGAATCTAATAATCGATTAAAAGGTACAAAAGTGACTTTAACATCTATATCAGGTAATTACTTGATAACATCTTTTAAAGTGAATGGAACTACTATAAATGGAAATGAATTTATAATGCCTGATAACGATGTAACAATAAGTGATATAGTTACAACACCTGGTGCAATATATGAAACAAATCATTATCCGTATCCCAATTCTCAAGATAATGTTATAATTGGTGAACATATATTCGAAGGAGCAAAAAGTTTAACAGTTATACTAGACTATGAAACATAGGGGGTATGGCTTGACTATTTCAGAATATATGATTCTTCTACCTCAACAACATGTATAAACAATAATAAAAACTATGGAGGAAAGACTAGAACACAAGAAACAATAACAATTAATTCTAATTATATTAAAATAACATTTAAAAGTGATAGTAGTGTTAATAACTATTATGGTTTAAAAGCTATAGTAATCCCTAATTATTAATATATTTAATGAGTGATTTTATCACTCATTTTATAATAATAAAAAATGAAAAAAAATCTAGTATTTTTATTCCTTATGTGCTATAATTTTTATATGATATAGATTTTCTATGGGTGGACTATGAAAAAAATTATACTTTTTTTAATAACTATTGCTTTAATTTTTAATGTTAAAGCAGTTACTGATGATGAATATAATAATACTATTGTTAAATTAAATGAAGCTTATGATAAATTTATTGGAGCATGCAATAATGGTGAGAGAACAGCTATTATAAAATATGCTCATGGTGATTTAGAGCAATTAAGTGGTGGATTTAGCACTTTTAAAAGTTTAACAACTGACAGTGGTAATCGAATAAATGATATATGTGCTAATTATGCTGAAAATTTATATAATACACTTAATTATGCTAAAAAATATGTCAATAATAATGATTTATATAGTATTTCATTAGAAACAATGATAGAAATTAAAGAAAATGTATTCGTAAATGGCAGTAGAATTACATCAAGAAAAGATTTAACTATAATTGATGATTGTAATTTAATTGACAATGATTTAAAAAAAATATTAAAAGAATATTTAGGATATTTTCAAATTGGATGTACAAGTATAACAATAATATTATGTATGACTGATTTATATAAATTGTTTGTTTCTAAAGAAATGGACAATAAAAAAACATTTAAAAAAATTAAAGGAAGATTAATTGCTTTAGCTATCCTTTTATTAGCACCCGTTATTATAAATATAATAATAGATTTAATAAATAGATATGTCGATGTTGAAGCAGTTAAATGTTTGGAAAGTTAGGTGAACAAATGAGAAGAAAATTAAATCAAAATGGTCTTATTGGAACCATCGCTGCAATTGGAATAGGAATAGTTGCAGCTTCATCAATAGGATCAATAATAGTAAATGGATCATCAAGTTCAATACTAGGCCTTTTAAGACAAATAGCTATATGGCTAGATACACTTGTATTTACTATTGCATCTTGGGCTTATAGTATTTTTTATGAATTATCTGCTAGCTCATTATTAAGTAGTTTAAATTTAGCATCTGCAAGTCAAAGATTATATACATTATTAGGTATATTTATGCTATTTAGATTAGCGTTTTCTTTTGTCAAATATATAGTTAATCCAGATGATATGGAAAAAGGAACAAGTAAATTTATTACTAATTTAGCTGTTTCATTAGCATTAATTGTTTCTGTTCCATGGATATTTAATAGAGCTTTCCAATTACAAACATATATCATGGAAAGTAATGTAATTGGTAATCTTATATTAGGAATGGATACAAATAGAAGTGATGAAGATACATTTAATGCATCATCTTATGGACAATCAATAGCATTTATGGTTTTCAATGCCTTTTATAGACCTAATACTAGTATTAGTGGACTTGAAAGTTGTAGTAATTTACTTGTTTATTATAATGATTATGTTGTACCCGATTCTGATAAAACAGTTAAAGTTGAAGGATTACCAAATGGTGCAACAGGTGATTTAGGAAAAGAAAGTGAAAAAATTGCTGCATGTGTTAATGCTTTAAATAATACATCAGGTGACATTGCTCATGTATTTGGTTCTGAAGAAAATGATACAGAAATTGGAACAATGTTCTATATTGCATCTCAAAGAATGGATATATCATTACTTACACATCCTGATGTATTTAAAACTTATGTAAGTGATGGTTATGTAATAAACTATACGGCAATAGTATCAACAATAGCTTTAGGCTTTCTAGCACTTTTATTCATTAGTTTTTCATTCGATGTTGCAATTCGTAATGTTAAATTATGTTTCTTACAAATAATCGCACCAATACCAATTATATTGAATATTGAACCAGGCGATACAAAAGGTGATAAGAAATCATTAAATTGGTGGGTTAGAGAGTGTTTAAGAACTTATGTTGACTTATTTGTTCGTGTTGCTACAGTTTACTTTGGTGTATTCTTGATTAATATACTATTTACTGGTAATACAGTTGTTGGATCAAACAATACATCAGCTTGGTTTAAAGTATTTATGATCTTTGGTATATTATTATTTGTTAAACAAGTACCTGAAATGATTGGAAAAGCATTTGGTATTGACGTTAAAGGTCAATTCAATTTAAATCCTTTAAAACGAATAGGCGATAATAGACTTGCAAGTATGGTTACTGGCGGTGCTTTAGGATTTGGTCTTGGCGGAATAGGAACAGGAATAGCTGCTTATCAAGGTGCTAGGGGAGCAGGTGCTAATCGTGTAGAAGCATTAAGAAGAGCACTAACTGGTGGTGTTGGAGGAGCATTCCACTCGGGTTTAACAGGTACTACAAGAGGAGTAAAAGGTGCAAGAGATATTAGTGGTAACCTTAGAGAAAATATAGGTAGAAGTGGTAGAATTGCTGGTGCTAATGTTGGATCTACTATGGAAGGCAGAATGGCTGCTAGGGCTGCCATGGCTCTTGGTACTCCAACTGAAAGTGATCGTATTGCTGCTGAAACAAAAGCTATGGAAACTTATGCAAATCAATTTGGAAGTATGAAAAGTTTTGCTGTTGGTAGTAAAGAAAACATTGGAATTACACGATACTCTGGTGGTGGTGTACAAGCAAATAACACTCAAGGATTAGATAATGTTGTTATACCTGAAATGAAAAAAGACTTATCTAAATTAACAGTAGGTTCTGCAGCTTATAACTCATTAAAAGGTGAAATTGACAAGTATGAATCTGACACAAATTTCCGTAGTGATTTAAATTCTGGTAAAATATCGCCAGTATCGTATGGTTCTACAACTGGATATAGCTTTACTAATGTTAAAGATGCAAATGATAATATCGAAAGATTAAAAGCATCTGGTGCATCTGTAAATGATATCAAAGCCGCTGAAGATTTAGCAAGTTCGTTTGTTAATAACTATATTGATACATTTAAAGGAGATTCTAGCCATGCAATTGGTGCTATGTGGAATCAAGCAATGCGTGAATATGATCAAAATGCTGACCTTATGGCACAATATCATATTGGTAAAGCAACTGATGCTGCTTCATTAAAAGGAAATATTACTGCTGCTAAAAGTGCTGCTTCAGTACATAAATTATCTGAAAGAGCACAAGCTGCCGATCGTGCAAAAGCTGCCGTTGGAGCAAGAGGACCAGGCAGAAAATAATAAAAAGGGAGATATAGAATATGAATGGATTTTTAATACCTGCCAATTCAAAAAGATCAATGCTTATATTTGGAATGTTTAATGGCTTTGATATAATTGTTTTGGGAATAGGCGTTGTAATAACAATAATATTATTACTTACACTTAATTTAACTGATATTGGGCCAACTGTTCTTGCAGTTACTCCAGCTGCAGTTGCAATAATACTTGTATTTCCAGTTGCCCATTATCACAATGTTATGACTATAATAATATCAATATACAAGTTCTTTACAAGTAGAGAAAAATTTATATGGAGAGGATGGTGTTACAGTGAAGAATTTAAAGGAATTAGCGAAGAAACCGGAACCGAAAGTTCAAAGTAAATATACTGAAAGTTTTGTACCAATTAAAAGTATTGCCAATGGTATGATAGTACTAGATGATAATGTTAAAGTAACAGGACTTAAAATACAACCTAAAAATATATTTATATTAGATTCTTCTTCACAAGAAGCTATAATATCCAATTTAAGAAATGTTTACAATGTTATAAACTATGAATTCTGGCTAATAATAGCTGGAAGACCAGTTGATATAAATATTTATTTATCACAACTACAAATAGCATTTAATTCAACACCTGATCAAAAAATTAAAAAAATGATTATGGAAGATATAAATAAGGCAAATATGTTTATGTCAAATGGAGTTGTCGATACAGAATTTTATTTGTTATTTAAAGATAAAGATAATGATGTATTACAAAAAAGATTAAGAGTTTTAATTAATCAATTTGCATCTGCTGGTTTAAATACCAGCCAAACAACAAATGATGATTTAAGAGTTTTATTAGATAATTTCTTGAATGCAGGAATGCGTACTGAAGCTGGGACGGTGATGAGTTAATGGAACTAAAAAGTCAACTTGCTCCTAAAGGATTAGAATTTAAGAGTGCTCAAATAGTAATAAGTGATAAATATGCAACTATATTATCAGTTGTTTCTTATCCAAAATTTATAAATCCTGGTTTCTTATCAAATTTAACAAGTATGTCAGGAATTAAAATTGCAATTAAACATATACCATTACCATTTAGTGTAATATCTAAAATGTTAAATAAAGAAATTGCAGATTTAAAAGTAAGATATCAAGATGAAAGAGATAAAACATTACAAGAAAGAATTAGACAAGACTATGAATCACTTGAATATTTCATTTCAATGTTAGCAGCAAATCAATCAGCAATATTCGATTTTCAAATGCATATAATGGTCACAGCTGATACCCAAGATGAATTAACAGCAAAAAAATTGCAAGTTAAAAATTATTTGGAAGCAATGCAATTATCTGCTGTTCCATTAAGATTTGAACAAGAAAGCGTATTTAAATCAATGCTTCCTATATATCCTAAACAAGCTGTAGAAGATAGAATCGGAACACCAATTCCATCTCCTACATTAGCAGCTATGTATCCATTTATATTTGATAGTATAAAAGATCCAGGAATGTCAACATTACTTGGCGTAGATTTTTCTGGAGGTGTAGTATTATTTAACCAATTTTTATATCAAATAAAAAAAGAACATAATAGAAATAATGCCAATATGATTATATTAGGTACTTCTGGTTCTGGTAAATCTACTGCTGCCAAATTATTACTTCGTGCAAATATAAGAAATGGTCACCAAGTAGTTGTTATTGACCCTGAAGGTGAACTTGAAGAAATGACTAATCTATATAATGGAGATTTTATTGATTTAGGTAAAGGTGGACAATATGGTATGATAAATCCACTTGAAATAGTACTTGATAGTGATGAAGATGAATTAAAAGACGGGTTAGGATATACTGTATTAACTAGATCATTACAAACACAAAAAGCTTTTATTAAATATTATGATCCAAGTATTGAAGAAGATGTTCTAACACTTTACAGTGAAATGATTCAAGAAACATATCGAAGATTTGGTATTGATTTTGATACCGATTTTACAAAACTAAAATCAGATGACTATCCAACATTTAGGGATGTATATGCTACTGTTAGAGGTAAAATTTTATCAATGCCTGATAGAACACATGAAAAAGATATTCTAGAAAGATTGGAATTAAAAATAAGACCAATAGTTAAAGAATTAAAGTATTATTTTGATGGTCATACAACTATAAAACCCAATAGTAACTTTATAGTATTTAATATAAGAGAATTAATGAATTCTGATAGTAATATAAGAAATGCTTTATTCTTTAATAT
>CAKPQS010000030.1 GCA_934179675.1 uncultured Bacilli bacterium | reverse complement strand
GTATGTATGTATGTATGTATGTATGTATGTATGTATGTATGTATGTATGTATGTATGTATGTATGTATGTATGTATTATCTATCATGTTATCAACAAACCTTTCAAATACTATCTTTATTACTACTTAATTTTAACACACTATCATACTAATTACAATACAAAAAATCAGAATGTAATAATTTTTTATAATAATCATCTATACATTTTTTTAATTCATTAAAATTATCATTTAAATATATTCTTTTATTTATTTCTAACATAATTGATAATAATTTTTTCTCTTTTTGATTAAAATACTTATTAGGAACAATAGTACCTGTATAAGGTTTATTTATTTCTATTTTATAACCATATTGTTTAAAATAATTAACTGTAAAATCAATTAATTTTTTATCAGTATAAAAATCATCAATACCAATACATATATCAGGATTATTATTTACGTTAAATAATTTTTTAACCATTTCATCAGAAAAACTATGAAAATCAATAATAATACATTTATTATATTTTTTTAATAAATTTGTAACCATTTTATCTAACTTATTATGATGTTTATCATAATATGATTTATAAACTATATTTTTATATTTTTTATTTGGATATGCGATTTTATTATCGCAATCATTAGTATAAATAACACCCATTCCTTTTTTAGACATAACTTCTTTTGAATCATCTTTAAATTTTTCAACATCACAAAATATTCTTGAATATTTAAAAACTAATTTATGACATTTATTAGGAATTAATTTATCAGTCAAATAATCACTTAAAAATATATTTGTTTTGTTAATATAATCTTTATCAGTTTTACAAATACTCCAGTATTTTTTAGGAATATTTAAAGAAGAATGTGGAACATGAAATAAAATACAATTCATTTAATTACCTCCAATAAATGATACAATAGTTAAAAAAAATATCTAATCCATAACCATTATAACATGATTTTTATTAGTTTTATTAATAATTTTTATAAAAAAGACCTAGAGCTTTTAAAGTTTTCTAGGCACATCTTAACAAATAATGTATAGCATTTTCAAATAATATGCAATACATTTGAAAAAATTTCTACTAGTCCTTATTTCTATTTTTTTAATCATTTTATTTGATTATTTTTTTTTAGATCCTTTATTTAATACCAAATTACAATATTATCAACTAATTCTTGCAATTCATTTATATCAATAAAGCAATTGTATCCATTAGTTATTAAATTTTTCAACCAATTCAAAAAAATTTTTTCTATTTCATATTTTTTAGTATCTTGTTAGTAAAATATTTCCGTTTCTACAATTATCATTATAAAATCTCCTTTTTATTATATACTACATTTTATATTTGTAATCTATTCAAATTCGAAAAAGTTCGATTAGATATCCTATGGCACTCCTGATTGGATTTGAACCAACTACCTATTCCTTCGGAGGGAATCACTCTATCCAAATGAGCTACAGGAGCATATATAAATTATAACATAAAAAAAGAGATTTATGCTAAAATCCTTATGAAATTAGCGATCTCTTTTTCATTTAATACCTTACCTTGACTAATAACTTTTTCGTTAATAACAAGTGCAGGAACATTTGAAACATTATATTTCCTTGCATCTTCATCTTCTTCTAACAAAGATACACTTATCTTTCCCCTAATTTTTTCCATTGCTTTTCCTACATTTTTAAGTAGTTTCATTCTATTACTAGACTCTTGCCCAATAATTTTAATTTCCATTTTTTTCACCTCTATTTAATTATATAAAATACTTATTAATATTTTATAGGTAAATTATTAAAAATTATTATAAAGGCAAATTAAACTCAATAACTAAACCATTTTCATTATAAGCACGAATATTTCCACCTAACTTCAAAACAAATTCTTTACAAATAGATAAACCAAGACCAGATATTTTTCTTGACTTATCTGTAGTAAATAAAGGATCAAATATCTTATCAATTATATTATTATCAACACCCGGACCATTATCAGATATTTTAAAATTATAAAATTTATTATCTTTAGTAATTACAATATTAATAATACCATTTTTATCTAAAAATCTAGCGCTATTAGAAATAATATTCGCAAATATTCTTTTTAATTTTAATATATCAACATTTATAACATCATTCATACATTTACATTTAATATTTAATTTTATTCCATCATTTTTTAAATCTAATCGATAATCATCATTTAAAGCCTTTACAATATCTTTGATATATATTTTATCCATTTTTAAAACAGTATTAGATTTATTAATCAAATAATCATCAAAATCACTTAATATATTTTTAATATGAATAGCCTTACTATTTATAATCTCATTATATTCCATCATTTCTTTTTTATTTACATTACCATCTTTAATTAAATCAGAATAACCAATAATAGAAGTAAGAGGTGTCTTTATATCATGTGATATACTTGCAATTATTCTATTTTGTTCACTCTTTTCATTTTCTAATGAATCAACCAAATTAACAAACTCATTTTGAATAATTCCTATTTCACCATTAATATGATTTTTTTTAGGTTTCTTACCAAGCTTATAATTTCTAATATCTTTTACAATATTTTCAACAGGACTAATTAATTTTAATCTAACAAATATAAATATAAATGCCATTATTATAGAAACTAAAGCAATCTGAAATAAAATTAACCCAGTAATCATACCCGATGTAGAAACATTCTTATTCATATAAACACTTAATAAATAAAAATTATCTCCAACTTCTACAATATCAGAAAATAAAAACAATTCATCTTTAACATTATCCTGCATCACATCTTTATTATCGATATCCGATAATTTAAATTTAACACCATATTCTTTAGCAATACTATTTAATTTAAAGAGTAATGTTTCTGTATTAGGATAATATGATTTAATTTCTTCTTTTGCTAATTTTTCTTTTAAAGTATTCATTTCATTAAAAACAGGTTTTATTTTAAAATTAAACCAAAATATAAGTGTTACAACATTTACAATAACAGTTACTAAAATATAAAATATTATTTTTTTACTTAAGCTAACATTTTTCATCCAAATCAATCCTTACAAATTTATATCCATATCCCCAAATTGTAACAATATATTTTTCACCTATTTTATCTCTTAAGCTCTTAATATTAACAGCAACAGCACCAATATCACCATAACTATCTCCCCAAACAGATGTAAATATCTGTTCTTTTGATAAAGCAATTCCTGCATTTTCCATTAAATATCTTAATAATTCAAATTCACGAGTTGATAGTTCTACTATCTTTTTACCTTTTTTAACTTCAAAACTTTCTTTATTTAATGTTATATCACCAGATATAATCAAATTATCATTTTTATTAAAATTTCTTTTATTTAATCTTAAATAGGATTTTATTTTTAAAACAAGCTCTGTATTATCAAATGGTTTAGTAATATAATCATCACCCCCCATTTCATAACATACCATTTTATCAATAATTTCTGATTTAGCAGAAATAAATATAATAGGAACATTTACTTTATTTCTTATTTTCAAACAAAGTTCAGTACCACTCATTTCTGGCATCATTATATCAAGTAATATTAAATCATAATTATTTTCTATTTTTTTTAAGGCATCTAAAGGATTATTTACAATATCTGAATCAATATTTTCTTTTTTTAAAATCAGTCCAATTAAACCAGATATTTCTTTATCATCATCAACAATTAATATTTTTGCCATACATTCACTTCCCTAAACATTATATAATATTTTTTTTAAAAAAACAAACTAGTTGTTAAAAACACCATTATTTTTCAAATAATTATAATAGTTATTTTTTACAATAAGTTTGCTTATGTTAATTTTATTATTCATAATATTATTTATATTTTTTATATAATTTTCTTTAACACCTTCTTTGGAAATAAAATCATTACTAATACCATAATATTTACCTTTATCAGATACCCATGATCGTTCATTAAAAATCGCTAATCCATCTCTTGTTGAAAGTATATCTGATCCAGCAAATAATCGCGAATCATAATCTATACCAAATAAATTATAAACTGTAGGTAAAACATCTATACTCATACCTACTTTATCTACTTCAATCGTTTTCATTTGTTTATTCCATATTATTAAATTACTATCATTTACACCAATTATACTATCTTTTTTATAATCAGATAATTCATTTATTTGATCTAAATTTAATCCATACGGATAATGATCTGCAAGTAATACAATTATTGTATCATCTAATTTTTGAGCATTTTCTAATTTATTTATTAATATTTCTAAAGCATCATTTAATTCTATTTGTGTTGCTATATAAGCTTTAGCACTTTCTGAATAAGGTAGATTGTTAACTTTATCTTTATTTTTAAGTGCAACAATATTACCACTAAAATTATATGCTAAATGTCCTGACACAGTCATATAATAAACCATAAATGGATCTGTACTATTAATATAATCATCTACTGTTGCCTTTATCATTTCTGTATCATATTCAGGCCAAATATCACATTTTATTTTACTTTCCAATCCATTATAACATGCTTTATAATTATCAAATCCTAAAGCTTTTAAATATTTATTGCGGTCTTGAAAATTGTAGTAATGATCATGATAAGCAAAAGTTTTATATCCTTCTTTTTTAAATACATTTGCAAGTCCATAAGGAAAATAGTTTTCTCCCCTTCGCCATGTATATAATATACTAGAATCAGCATATAATCCTGTTAATGCTTGAAATTCACCACCAATTGTACTTAAATTATTAGATGAATAATAATTATTAAATTTAAAACCACTATTTACTAATTTATATAAGGTTGGTGTTAAATCTTCTCTTACACCTATTTCATTAAAACTTTCAGCTACTATATATATTAAATTTTTACCTTTAAATATACCTGTATATTTATTTTGTTTAGTTGGACTAATACTTTCCATATACTGATTTAATTTGTTTATTTCTGTATTATCAGTTTTTAAGTTTTTAAAATCAATATTTATTTTATTATCATTATAATCAAATATTTCATCTGTTTTATCAATATTTATAACGGGTTCTATTTTTTCATTAAAACCAAATATTATTCTATATAAATCAAGCATTCCAGAATTAATAACGCCTAATTTTTCATTATTTAATGAAACATCATTTATACTTGTATATAAATAATATATTGAATTTTCATTGCTTTTTTGTAATTTAATATCAAAAACAAATAATAATGTACTAATAATTAAAATAATCCCATATTTTAGTATATTTTTTTCTTTTTCTATTTTATTTTTATATATTATTATTAAAATTAATGGTAAAAAGAATAATATTATTGCATATATATTTTTTAATATTGATATTATAGTCGTACCACCAAATTTTAATACTTGATCAGTCAATTTTAATAAATTAAATGAAAAATAAAAGCCAAATACCTTTTTTAATATAAATTGCATACTAAAATAAAATCCTAATATACTATATATTATATAAGACGCTATTTTATTATTTATCATTGTTATTATACTTGAAATTATTAAACTAAATATAAATATATTTATTATAGAACTTTTATTATAAACATCAAATGTTAAAAAACTAAACAAAAATTCTAAATACAATATACTTAAAAAGTTATATAAAAAGTTTTTATGTTTCATAAATCGTACCTCTATAATAAGTATATCATATTTGTTTAAAAGAAAAAAGAGCCTAGCTCTTTTGATATTTTACAGTTTTCATGTATTCATCTGTTTTATTAATAAAACTACTAGCATCATTAGAAGGAATATACATTTCAAATACTATTAAATAAACTTTATCGTTACCATATTGAATATATACAACATCATGATACTCTTTTGAATTTCTATCAATCATCTCGAATTTATAGCCTTTTAAATCATCATATAATGTTTCCACTTCTTCAAATATTTCATATTTTTCAAAATGTTCTTTTTTATAGTATTGTAAGAAATCATTAAGACTTATATTATCTTTAAGTGCTATTTCTTGAAGTAATACACTCATTTCAGAATTATTATAATATTCATAACTTTCAGATTCATCTTGCTTTTTTAAATTTTCAGGTAATGTGATTGTTATAGATTTATAATTATAATCTTTTAATTCTACTTCATCGGAAGGTATAATTAAAATAAGTAAAATCATAACAAAAAGTGTTGCTAAAACAGTATATATAAATGTTTTGACAATTTTCTTATTATAATTTTTTTTACCCTTTTGGGGATTATATACTGCATCTTCATCTAAATAACATTTATTAAAATTATTTACAACAATTCCTCTTTTTTCCATTTCATTTATAAATGATATATTATTCTTATATTTTAAATTACTTAATAAAACACTTTTCGGTATCGCATTTGTTTTACTTGTAGCATTGTATCTTTTAAACACTTCTCTTAAACATTCTATTTGCTCATCAAATGTTTTTGCAAATGTATCATCAGCACTAACACCATATACATCATTATTAATACTTTTTAAAATTCCACTTATTCCAAGTATTGTAAATACTATTGAAATAAAGTAATCTTTGATTATTCCAGATACAAAATCATTTAAAGTATATAACCTTTTAAACATTTCCAAATCAAAACCATATCCATCTTTTAAAAGAAGAAAAAATGGTATTATAACAAATGTAGCAATTGTCACAGATAATATTGATGTTATTAATATTATTACTGGTGTTTTTTTGTCTACCTTTCCACCAAATAACTTATAAAAAAGTAATGCTCCTGTTCCTATAATAAATGCAAGTAATGATAGCATATAACCACCATATACATAAAATAATACCCATGGCAAACTAAATATTATTGATCCTATAAATGCTCCTAAAATTCCTTTTATTTTCATATTTTACCTCCTACTTATAATATTTTTTATATAATCATCCCATTCAAGTGCTATTATACATATAAAAATTAAGCTAGTCAATTTAAAAAGCAAACATTTATGTTTGCTCATAAATATTTCTTAATTGTTTTATTTATATTACTAATATCATCTTTCATAATATAATCAATAAATCCATCTTTTATATAATGATTTTTTATATGATCTTTATCCTTTTCTAACATTACTATACAAGGTATATTAATATCTAAACTTCTTAATTTCTTTAATACCTCTAATCCACTAATAGGTTTCATTACATCAT
>CAKPQS010000029.1 GCA_934179675.1 uncultured Bacilli bacterium | reverse complement strand
ATTAAATGATGAATAAGTATAACTTAATGTTACAAATAATAAACATAATATTGATAAAAATAAAATTTTCTTCTTCACATACTTTCTCCCAATAAATTAAATGCACTAAAAATAGGACAAGAATCAATATAATCTACTTTTATCATATCACTTCATAACGATTCTTTCCTCATTCATTAACTTGTTTACCTTGAGCAGCTACATTTATCGTAAAACTTTTGCCTTGATATTTAATATCCTCGCTATTATTTTCGCCATTATCATAAGGCCATTCCCAATATACAGTATATTCCTTTTCCGTATTTTTACTCAACTTTCCAGAAATAGTATATCCATTTAAAAAATCAGCAGCATTCTTTTTTTCGGAATCAAAATAAAATTTTAAATTACTTGGAAGTTCCGCACTACTAAAAGTAATTGTATATTCAAGAGGTGTTCCAGATCCATTACTATTGACCTTAATAATAAATTGACCTTTATCACCCGGAACAATTCCTGTAGAATTACCACTTTCAGAAGTTGAATTTAAATCAATAATATCAAAATTAGCCTCATTAGAACCAATAATTCTTGTCATATTAAACTCAAACGGAAGTGTTGTAGCAGATACTTGACCCGTAGTTCTATTAGCATAATATGCAACTGTTCCAGTCAAAATTAATAAAAAAGCAAAACTAAAAATTCCAATAATTTTTTTCATATTTTCCCTACCTTAACTATTTTACAATAAAATTGTATCACAATTATTTTTAAATTGCAATTATTTTAAAAAAAGTAAACTCATGCGTTTACTTTATAATCATCCTCAAGAGAAAATTCAACATTTTCTTCTATCCAATCTTTTCTTGGATCAACATTATCCCCCATTAAAACACTTACCCTTTTTTCAGCTAGTGCAGCATCAGTAATACTAACCCTAATTAAATTGCGGTTATCAGGATCCATTGTTGTTTCCCATAATTGTTCAGCATTCATTTCACCTAATCCCTTATATCTTTGAGTAGTAGTTTTTTGATTTTTATGTTTTTCAATTACTTCTTTTCTTTCATTATCAGTCCATACATAAAAATGTTCTTTACCACATGTTATTTTATATAAAGGTGGCATTGCCACATAAACATGTCCAGTTTCAACTAAAGGTTTCATATATCGATAAAAGAAAGTAAGCAATAAAATTTGAATATGAGCACCATCATCATCAGCATCGGTCATAATAATAACCTTATCATAATTAGAATCCTCAACATTAAAATCACTACCAACACCAGCTCCTACAGTATGTATAATAGTATTTATTTCCTCATTTTTTAATATTTCATCCAATTTAGCTTTTTCTGTATTTATAACTTTACCCCTTAATGGTAATATAGCCTGAAATTTTCTATTTCGTCCTTGTTTAGCAGATCCACCAGCTGAATCCCCCTCAACCAAAAATAACTCATTTATTTTAGGATTTTTCGTTTGAGCTGGCGTTAGTTTACCACTTAAAGCACCCTCTTTTTTATTTTTTTCTTTACCATTTCGAGCATCATCACGAGCCTTCCTTGCTGCCTCACGAACTGTTTTCGATTTTATAATTTTATCCATTATATTAGTTGCAACAGCCTTATTTTCTTCTAGAAAAAACTGTAATTTTTCACTTACAATACTATCAACAGCTGTTCTTGCACTAGGAGTACCTAATTTAGATTTTGTCTGACCCTCAAACTGTAAAGCTTCTTCAGGAATCTGTAAACTAATTATTGCTGTTAAACCCTCTCTAGTATCAGAACCCTCTAAATTTTTATCTTTATCCTTTAAATATTTATTATTTCTTGCATAATCATTAAATACTCTTGTTAAAGCAGACTTAAAACCTACCTCATGAGTTCCCCCATCATTTGTTTTAACATTGTTAACAAAAGAAATTATATTTTCCGCATAGGCAGTTGTATATTGAAAAGCAACACATACCTTTATTTTATCTTTTGTTCCCTCAAATAAAGCAGTTTTATGTAATACTGTTTTACCATCATTTAAATAATTTACAAATGCTTCTAATCCATTGTCATAATGAAAAACATCATTTCGACCATCATTTTCATTAAATATTTCAATTGTTATATCTTTTAGTAAAAAAGCACATTCTTGCATTCTTTCACATATTGTTGAATAACTAAAATGAGTTGTTTCAAATATTTCAGAATCAGGCATAAATCTTACTTTTGTACCAGTTCTATTAGTATTTCCTATTTGTTTTAAAGGTAAATCTAATTTACCACCATCTTTAAATCTAATAAAATATTCATGACCATTTCTTTTTATTGTAACTTCCATCCATTTGCTAAGAGCATTTACAACACTTGCACCTACTCCATGTAAACCACCAGATACTTTATAGCCACCTTCTTCAAATTTACCACCAGCATGTAAAACTGTATAAATTACTTCTGGTGTTGACATACCACTAGAATGCATACCAACAGGTACACCTCTACCTTCATCTTCAACACTTATACTTCCATCTTTATATAAAACTATTTTAACTTTTTTACCATAACCATTTATAATTTCATCAACTGAATTATCTACTATTTCCCATACTAAATGGTGCAGACCTCTTTTATCAGTTGAACCAATATACATACCAGGTCTTTTTCTTACTGCTTCTAATCCTTCTAATATTTTGATTGAATTTTCATCATATTTTGTTGCCATCTTCATCACCATAATAATAATACAAAAAAAAAGCTAAATTGTCAAACAACATATAAAAAAGAACTATAAAAGTTCTAATCACATTTGTTTTCTGCTAAACATCTAACACAGTTATATGATTTATCAATAGCTCCTGTTGAAATAATTATATTTAAAAGTAATTCAACAATTGGTACCATAAAATATAATAAAGCTGCAGATACCATTCTTAAAAAGAATGTTTTAAAGCCCTCACCTATTTTAGCTTCTTTTGAAAATAAAACTTTTACAAAATCTAACATTCCCATTATTATTAATATAATTGGTACAACTATTTTTAAAAACATTACAATTACTCTTATTATTTGAACATAAGTGCTATTGATTGCTATATTTCCGCACATTACCATAAATCCACCTCTACTACATATTTTACAATATTTTTTTTATTTATTCAAATTTTACTGATATATATTTATAATTTTCATAATTGCTTTGAATACTTTTCATTATATTATCTGCTATTTTATTATCATGTTTATCTGATAATACAACTACTCTTATTTGATCATCATTTATTTTAACAAAAGAATTTAAACTATAATTTTTTTTAATCATTTCTTCTAGTTTTTCTTCTTCTCCTCTTATTATATTTAATTTTTTCAATTTATCATAAGCTTTATTTTTTTCTTCACTTGATGATTCAATACTTGATAATATAAGTCTTAAATCATTCATCATACTTTCCATTTCTTTATCACTTTCTACTCTTAATGCAGTTAAAATTGTACTTTCTTCTGTTTTAATTACTGGTTTATTTTCAATTATTTTTTCACTTGGTACTGTTACATAATATACTGAAAGTGCAATTATCAAACTAAATAGAGTCATAAACCATACACTTCGTTTATTGATCATATATCCTCCTATTATCTATTAGAATATATGAAAAAATTAGTTAATTTATAACTAATTTATTTTTAAGGATTTGGCATGTTTATAATCATTTTCATCGATATCATTTCGATCATATAGAAAGCAATCAGTATCCATATATTCAATATGACCTTTTTTATCTAAATATAGTTCTATAAAATATGCTCCTATTATACTTTGTAAATTATTCATTTTCATAAATCCACTTTGATTCATTGTTGATGGTACAAGAAAAAATTGAACATTACGATACATTCCAGAATATGCTTTATGAAAATGTCCTTGAACAAAAATATTAGGTTTGTCATCACTTCCCATAGCATCTATTGCAATTTGAGGTTTATATGATAAACTTCTTGCACATCCTCCTCCTGGATGTTGAAGTTTTATTTTTGTATTTCCAATTACAATTGTTGCTTCTGGTGTTCCCATATAGATCATATCTTTCCTTACTTTGCTAATCCATTTACCAGGTGTTGCACCACCATTTTTGACATGTGTTTGGTCATGTGATCCTTCAATAAAATATGTTTTAGCATTTTTTATTTGGGGATAATAATCAATTACATATTCAACTTGTTCATCAAATCCTCTTTTAAATATTTGGTAATTTTGATCAGGTCTTATTTTAGTGAAATCTCCATCTATGACATCTCCGCTATGAAGAAATATATTAACACCTCTTTTATATCCTTCTTTGTATATTTCGTTTACAATTCCTAATTGTTGTTCTTTAGTACATAAATGGGTATCTGATAATAAACATAATTTTATATGATTTAAAGTATTTATTTCTGGTTTTATATGTTTAGTTGTTCTGATTATATTTTTTTTATAAACTACTATTTTACTTCCTTTAATTCTTAAATCAATATCATATCCTCTTATTTTTAAAGCTTCTATTAATCCACTTATTTCAACTTTTTTTAATTTTAATTCATCTGCTAATGTATCTAAATCTATTCCATTTTTGATATTTTTAAATATTTTTTTATATTCTTCTTCGTTATACATTTTTTGCCTCATTTCTATGTATTAACATTTTTTCGTATTCTGATGATTTTTCATCTAATATTAATGGTTTAATTCTTCTATAATCCTCTTTTATTGTTTTATAATAAACCATTTTTCTATTTGTTGTTTTTAAAAAATTACCTTTTTCATCTAATTTAACATTTATTATATATGCTCCTATTGTATTTGGTGTGTCTTGAAAATCCATTTCTGGTGTTGTTGCAACTATACTTGGTATTGAGAATTGATGAATTTTTCTTAAGACATATTCATCCATATAACACCAGTGACCATTTAATATTATATTTACTTTATCTTCGCTTCTCATAGCATTTATATGTCTTTGTGATTTATATGACATTGTATATGCAACTTTACCATTTGGATGACGCATTAAAATATTGGTATTACCTACTTTAACAACGCTTCTTCTTTGTCCTATATAATTCATATCTTTTCTTTCATTACTTATTAGTTTACCAATATTTTCACTACTTGCTTTAATATGGCTTTCATCATGATCACCTATTATAAAGTATGTTGGCATTCCAGGAAGTGATGGATAATTATTTACAACATATTCTTTTTGAGACATTGTATCGTGCGCAAATACGGTATCTTTTAGGTAATTATTTGTATATATTCCTTCGGTTATATCTCCTAAATGTAATACAAAATCAGCTCCAAATTCAAATCCTCTTTTATATATTTCACTTAATATACTCATTTGTTGACTATAAGAACATAGTCTTGTATCTGATATTGCTAAAAATGAAAATTCATTTTTTATTGGTATTTCTACTATTGTTTGGTTTCTTAAACTTTCATTTCCTAGATTGTGCGCTACTTCTTCTCCATTTCTTATTATATGAAAAATATTATAGCCATCTTCTTTTAATTCTTTTATAATTCCTGATACTTCTAATTCTGCTAAATCCATATTTTGGGCAATTGTTTTGATACTTGTTTCTTTTTTTAAATATCCTAATATCTTATTTTTTTTATCATCTATACTTATATTGCTTTCATTTAGATAGTCTTCAATACATTCATTTACTACATCTATTCCACATTCTTTTAATAGTTCAATACATTTTTCTTCTGGAATATCAAATTTAGCTGATATTTCTTCCACACTTGTATTTAGTTCATTTGATATAATCATTTTTTTGATTATTCTTAAAAATTCGCTTTTCCTCATATAAACTCCTTCAGGGAAAACATATTTTATGTTTTCTTATCTTCATATAAATCATACTAAAAAAAGATATTTTTTTCAAGTATCTTTTTTGGAAAATATATATTTTAATATATTAATATTTATAGTATTTATTTGATTTAATAAATATATAATTAGAGCTACATATTTTATTTAAATAACCATTATATTTATGATAGATAAAATCTTTTTTATTTTTTATTGTTTTTATTTTTTTATTTAATTTTCTTTTAAATTTAGAATTTAATAATGTATATAATTTTTTGTTTTTTAAAATATATTTATATCCTAAAAATACAACTCCTTTTTGAATATCAAAAATATTTGTTTTAGGGTTTAATTTCAATTTTAATTTTTCTACTTCTATTTTTATTTTATTTTGACAGTATTTTAAATATTTTTTAGATGGATGAATTAAAATAAAATCATCCATGTATCTTATATAGTGTTTAATTTTTAGTTTTTCTTTTATGTAATGATCTAAATCATTTAAATAGAATATTGCTAGTATTTGTGATGTCATATTACCAATTGGCAAACCTTTTCCTTTTTCATATATTGGTATATTTTTATAATTCATTAAATATTTATTAATATATTCAGTATCTGTACTTGTAATAATATTTTTTATTAAGTTAAATAGATCTTTATCTTTTAGTATTTTTTTTAATTTTTTTAGTAATATTTCATGATCTATAGAATAAAAATATTTTGTTATATCACATTTTAATATATATATTTTTTTATTATTTATTTTTAAACTATTAATATATTTTTTAAATAAATGATGTGCATAATTACTTCCTTTATTTTTTCTTGTTGCAACATTCATTTCAATTAGTTTAGGTTCTAATAAAGGTTGTAGTAAAAAATAACTTACTAGATGATTAACTATTTTATCATCTATTTGTTCACTCATTATTACTCTAATTTTAGGTTCTTTTATTAAAAATATATTATATTTACCATGAGTATAACTTTTATTTTTTAGTTGTTCAAATATTTTAATACAATTTGCTAAATAAAATAATTCATATTTTAATACTTTACTTTTATGTTTAGTATTTTTTTTTATTTTTAAATAGGCATATTCTATTTTATTTATATCTAAAATATAATTATAGTCCATTTAATATACCATATACCATTTTTCGCATTTCAATTATATTCATTCCGATTATTTCTGCTTGTCTTTTACTTATTACTTTTTTATGAAAAGATACTTTTGTATAAAAATCTATCATTGATAGTTTAATTAAAAAATCTTTAATGTATTTTTCTTTAATTCTATCGGTTTTATTAATGTTATATGCGAATAAATTTTCAATCATTTGATAAT
The DNA here is from genome assembly GCA_934179675.1 of uncultured Bacilli bacterium. Lineage (GTDB taxonomy): Bacteria > Bacillota_I > Bacilli_A > RF39 > UBA660 > CAG-884. Next base: position 1,122 of record CAKPQS010000029.1, on the reverse strand, counting down.
TAGATGTTTCTATTGATTTTTTTAAGACTATAGTTTTATTGGGAAAATTAATTAATATGTTATCATAATATTCAATAAATTTGTAGCACTTATTTAATAAATTAAAATTAGAGTTCATCTATAAATCCTCGTATTTTATTATATTTATTTTTATCTTGAATAAGATATTTTATTCTAGATATTAATATTTCTTTATTTTGCATATCATATTCATTTTTTTTACATTGATTAATAATGGTTTTATATTTATTATTTGCATAATTAGATGAATATATTATTTTTTGATCGTATATAAGGTAATTAACAGATTTATTTTTTAATGTTTCTGTTATTTTAGATAAACTATTTAAAGGAAAACCTATTTTAGAGTTTTTTATTAAATACCCAAATATATTATTAATTATTAGGGCATCTTCATCAAATGTAATATAAAAAGCACCTGATTTTATTAAGATTATATTTTCTTTATTTTCATTTTTTATTTGTTCATATTTTTCTTTCATTTTCTTCTCCAAAAGCAAGATTTTCATCTTGCTCAATACTAGCAACAGGAATTAAAAAATTCATAAATATTTATGGAAATATCAATTCATTTTTGATATTTATATTGTCTAATTCCGTCTAATATTATATATTTAGGAATAAAGTATTCCATGGTTAAAATCTGTTTCCAATCTGATTAGATTATAATTACTGCACAATAATTATTACTTCCTCTGACTATAAACCTTGATCTATTAGTACACGGTACATTAGTATTACTAATCGTAGTAGGAATCTAGCGGACCCCGCGGACCGTAGCCGGATTATTGTTGTTCAAGTCCCCGGTCGAATTGACATTCCACGCATTCGAATTCGCATTGTTGACGTTCCAGTTCGAAGGCGAAGGCCCAAAAAGGGTGAGACCACTTTGTTCGATTTAACCAAGATATATTTTATATATCCCATATTTTTTGTCTTATTGACATTTACAGATTGCAAAATGAAGAGTCATTTTGCAATATACTTCGATTATTTTATTTCAAAATGTAAGGATCACTTTCACTTCCAGATCCACTTTTAACCTGAACTCCAGATATCAGATTGATTACTGGGCGGACCCCGCGGACCGTAGCCGGATTA
>CAKPQS010000028.1 GCA_934179675.1 uncultured Bacilli bacterium | reverse complement strand
TTATTATTTAGTAATGTATGTATGTATGTATGTATGTATGTATGTATGTATGTATGTATGTATGTATGTATGTATGTTCCTTTTTCATGTTATCAACAAACCTTTCATTATTACATCTATCATTTATTACTTTCTTATTTTACCATATTTTATTTTTTAATACAATTGTATTTTTGCTTTTTTGTAATAATTTTATGATAATATCTGTAAATAATATAATATTATTCTAGAATATAAAAAAAAAATAAATTTATACAAAACAAATAAACTTTATAATAATCATCCATTTTTAAAGCATCCGATTTTGACAGTTTTCAATTAAAAATCTTCAATAAATGTTGAAAAAACTAGCTTTGTTATCATTTTGTTATTATGTACGTTTTTATGAGGTGGCATAATTATATTGAGGTTGTTATGTTATGAAACTAAACATAAGAACAAAAAAGATTATTCTTATTACACAATAGTAAAAGATTATACTAATTTAAGCGGTACAAAAGCAACTAAAGAAAATGTTTTATTCCAGTAAATGAAAAAACAAACATCACATAAGATTTAAATTTAATGAAAAAAACAACAACTGAAATAATAAGTTATAAAAAAATTAAAAATTTTTCAGTTAAAATTTATAACCAAAAGTATGCACTATTTTAATATCAAAAAAGACTCATAAACCATTATAAATAAAAGGTTAGAGCCTTTTTAATTTCAAAAAACTGTCAAAGTCAAGATTATACTATAATAGGTAATTTTTGTCTATTTATTTTAAAAAAATTATAATTTTATTTTATAATTTTTTTAAATAAATCATGTTTTAATTCCGTCATTTCTATTTTACTTGCAAATATAATACATTCACCTTTATGTTTTAATAAAACTGTTGCATCATCTTCAATCATTTCAGCATTTTTTAATTTTTTTACTAAATCTTTACTAGATATATCATTATATTCATCTTTATTTTCATATAAAGAATTAATTTCTCTTACATAAACATGATCAACATTTTTAAATATTCTTATTAATTCATCCTCAAATACACTAAACCAATCATAACTATGTGGTTCAAATACAATATATATTTTTAATTTAGGATATTTTTGTCTAACTGACGCTATTATTTTTTCTAACTGTTTAGGATGATGAACATAATCATCAACAACAATTGTTTTACCTATTTTTCGATCATCAAATACACGGTAACATCCATCATAATATTTTATTAATTTTTGAACATCTTTTGCTTCCATTCTTTCATAATAACATAGTGCAATAACTGCTAATGTATCTCTTACCATATCTTTTCCATATATAGGTAAATCAAAATGTCCATAATAATTGTCTTCAATAAACACATCAAATGACGTTCCTCTATCATAATAAGTTACATCAGTAGCTCTTATTTCATTGTTTTCATTTATTCCATAATAGAATACAGATGAATTAATATTTAATTTCCTAACATATTCATCATCACCATTTGCAAATACCATTTTGGTAGCTTTTTTAGCATATTCTTCATAAGCTTCCATTACATCATTGATATTGTGAAAATAATCAACATGATTAATATCTATATTAGTAATAATGGCATATTCCATTGTATAATCACAGAAATGTTTTTTAAATTCTGATGTTTCAACAACAAATTTTCTACTCATTTTACTAGCAAAACCTTCACCAGCTCCAACCAAATAATTACATGGTGCTTCGCTACTTAAAGTATGAGCTAGTAATGATGCTACATAACTTTTACCATAACATCCAGCTACGGTAATTGTATCAAACAGTTTTGTAAGTCTGGCAACTATTTCATTATATTCATATACTCTAAGTCCCATATCTAATGCTTTTTTTATTTCTGAATGTTCTAGACTAACATGTTCACTTCTAACTACTACTGTTCCAGGAGTCATATAATTATTTTCATCTGTATAAATAGTTATATTTTTTTTCTTTAAAATATCTTCTGTAAAACGATATTCAATGTTATCATCATATCCAGCTACTGTAAATCCTAAATCATTTAAAATTAAGGCTAAACTACTTAAAAAGACACCTTTAATTCCAACAATATAATACTTCATTTTTTCCTCCTAGCCTATTAATTCAATTAGATATGGACCTAGTATTAGTATTAATATTAAGGGAACAATAAATAAAACTGATATTATACTTACTTGATTTGGTATTTTATTTATTTTTTCTCTAATACTTAGGACTCTTTTTTCTCTTAAATAATCAAGTTGATCATACATTGTTGATAATACACCATTGCCAAATTTATTTGCTTCAACAATATTTAAAATTATATTATTTATTACATCTGATGGTATTCTTTCTCGCATATCAGAAAGTGCTAATGAAATATCTTTACCAAATTTTATTTCATATAAAGTATGCCTAAATTCAGTTGATAATTCTGATCTAATATTATCAGTTGTATTTTCAATTGCACTTTCAATATTTTTACCACTTTCTAATGATAGAGTTAATATTTCGAAAAATGCAAGTGCTTCACTTTCTAATTTTTCAGATCTTTCTTTAATTTTATAATCTACTATTATTACAAATAGATTATACCATATAATTGCACATATTAAACCAAAAATATACCCAAAATCTAAATTATATAAACATAAAATATAAATAAGGATTGTAGTTATTAATCTTGTTATTAAAAATGTTCTCGTTTTATTTGAACCTATTAATTTTAATTTTTTATTAATATAATTTATATCAAATGTTCTAAAAAACTTTGTTTTCATAATATCACATCCTTATTTTAAAGATTTTTTTTATAATTACAATATATAGTATATATATCATTATTGAAGCAATAATTAATATAATACCTATTCCACTTTTAAATAATGGATTAAAATAGTCTTTATTTATAATTAATATAATTAAAACAAATATTATTGGTAAACAAAATAGAAAATTAGATATCATTTTAGGACTTCCTGTTAAAGCTTTATATTCATTTTTTACTTTTCTTTGATCAAATAAATTTTTTTCAATGCTATCAAATATTTTAATAACATCACCACCAGTATTATTTAATATTTCAAGTGATGCTGCTATATATTCAGCTTCTTTTAGGTTTAATCTTTCGCTAAGTCTTGTAAAAGCATCATTAATACTTAAACCAAATTTTATTTCTGAATATATTTGTTTATATTCAAGTCCTATTACATCATTCATTTCTTCTGATACTACTTTTATTGCTTGTTCAGGACTTGCTCCTACTTTAAAAGCATTATTCATAATAACTACTGATTCTAATAGATCATTTTCAATTTTTTCATGATATTTTTTGTATAGAATCATATATTTTATATCTAGTAAATAATAACCAATTATAAAAATTAATAATCCTTCTTCAAAACTTATTACATCTCCTAAAAAAGCTTTAGAAAAAGCAGACGCTATTAAGAATACTAGTCCAAATAATATTTTATGTGCTATTAAAGTAATACCATTTTTAATATTTAATGAACATAATGGTATATATTTATTATATTTATTGCCTAACTTTTTAAATATAGATGAACTATTTAAAATACGGACAATAAATTTTAATAGATTCATATATATTTTTACTAAATGATCTATTAAACTTGGATTTTTTGTTTTTATTCCCTGAACAGAATATTTATTTACTCTATTAAATTTTTTTTGTTTTTTTTGATACCATACTAATAAAAACATTAAAAATAAAATAAATAAACTAAATATACCATAATATATTTTTAAAGTTGTATCATTATTTTTTTTTATATTTACAATTACTGATTTAGTAGTTAAATTACCACTTTTATCTTTTACTTTATAGGTTATTGTTTGAGCTCCTATTTTATTTAGATCAATTGTTTCATAATTTGTTTCAATAGTATAATCATTATAATTATCGTGAACAATAATATAATCATTAGGATTAAATTTTTTACCTTGTTTAATAGTTATTACTTTTTTAGTTATTTCAATAACAGGTGCTTCTTTATCAATAATGTAATTACCACTTTTAATTATTTTGTCATCTATTAAAACATTTATGTTATATGTACCTGTTTCATTTAATAAAATATCAATTTTCTTATTTTCTTTTATTTCTTCTTTTTTATATTCTATTCCATCTTTATATAAAATTACTTCATAATTTTGAACAGCACCACCAGGTGTGAAAGTTACTATAAAACTTTCATTTGTTGGTTCAAGTAATTCATACAAACTAAAAGTATTTTCTTCCACAACTGGTCCTCCTTATTCAAATATTTTTTCGATATTTTTTATTCCTTTGGCTTTCATTTTTCTAACAACATTGGGTGTTCTTTTATAAACTATGAATTCACCTACAACTGTTCCATATTCTGTTATTCCTTTTTGTCTAAATGCAAATATTTCTTTTAGGGCGATTTCATCGTCTTTAAATCCAACTACTTCGCTTATACTGACTATTTTTCTTTTACCATCTGATAATCTATTTATATCAACGACTAAATCAATAGCACTTTCAATATATTCTCTTATTGCTTTTATTGGTATTTCCATACCAGCCATTAAGACCATTGTTTCAAGTCTATTTAAAGCATCTATTGGTGAATTAGCATGTAATGTTGTTAAACTACCATCATGGCCGGTATTCATTGCTTGTAACATATCAAATGCTTCTTTTCCACGTACTTCACCTACTATTATTCTATCTGGTCGCATACGAAGAGCATTAATTACTAGTTCTCTGATACCTATATTATGTACTCCTTCATAGGTTGCTGGTTTTGTTTCAAGGGAAACAACATGTTCTTGAGATAATGATAATTCAGCTGCATCTTCAATTGTAACTATTCTTTCTTCTTTGCTTATAAATGATGATAATACATTTAATAAAGTAGTTTTTCCTGATCCTGTTCCACCACATACCAAAATGTTTAATTTAGCTTCTACTGCTGCTTCTAAAAATCTTGCCATATATGGTGTTAAGGTACCTGTTCTTAATAGTTCATCAATTGTTTTTAGATTTTTTTTAAATTTTCTTATTGTTAATATTGGTCCATTTACGGCAAGTGGTGGGATTATAGCATTTAGTCTTGATCCGTCAGCAAGTCTTGCATCGACCATTGGATTACTATTATCGATTGTTCTTCCAACTGGTTGAATCATTCTTTGGATTGTTCTTATTATGTGTTCATCATTTATGAATGATGTACTTTCTTCTTTTAGTAATTTGCCATTCATTTCGATATATATTTCATTTGGCCCATTAACCATTATTTCTGTTATATCGTCTTCTTTTAATAGTCCTGTTAATGGTCCATTTCCGGTTATTTCATTTTCTATTAAATCATATAGATACGATATTTCACTTGATGTTAAATTATAATTTTTGACTGTTTTATCTATTTCTGTTTTAATATATTCATCTATTCTTCCACGACCACTCATTTTTTTATCTATTACGTTTTGAATTATTTTATTTCTTAATTCATTTAATAGTGTTTTATTTTTAAATGTGTCATAGTCTGTTACAAGAGAGCTTATTTGGTTTTCTTTTATTTCAAAGGCTTCAGTTAATTTTTTCAATTTTAAGCACCTCTTTATCTAAATCATTTATTATGTTTTTAAATGTTTCTAGAGTTTTATTGTTATTTTTTCTTATATTGTTATCAAGTAATAATATTTGACCTTTTTTAATATATTCACCCATATTTTTTTGATAAAAATTTGATGGTAATATATAATTAATTTTATTTCCTATAATATTATTTAAATCAAAGTTATCAAATTTTTCTTTATATTTGTTTATTGACTTATTGATTAATATTTTATAGTTTGTTTTTTCAATATCGTTATATATATTTCCAATACTTCGCATTGCTTTTAAGGATACTAGATCGTTATCTATTACATATAAAATCATATCACTTGCATCTAATACATTTAAGTTTATGTCATTCATAAAATAGTTAGTGTCTATTATTATATAGTCATAATTTGGTCTATATTTTTCTATTATATCTGTTATACTTTTAGAATAAACACTTGCTGCTCTTCTAGGATCATTTGGTGCGAGTAAACAGTCTATATAACTGTTATATTTTGTTATATAGCTCATTATTGGTTTGGTATATCCGTTTAACATATCACTTGCTAGTGTATATATATTTTCTTCATTTTGTATATTTAATAGTGGTCCAATAGCACTTTCGTATAAATCTAAATCAATTAATAATGTTTTTTCTTTTTTTAATGATAATAGTCCTGCTAAGTTTAGTGCTGTTGTTGTTTTTCCAGTTCCTCCTCTTACTGATGTTATTGTTAAAACTTTTGCTTTATTAATTGCCATAATCCACCTCTATTCTTTTTTCATATTTTACTTTAATAGTACTATAACCTAATATTTTTTTTATTGTTGTTGATTCTTTTATTATTTCTACTTTAATTTGATTATTTTCAATATATACTTTACTTTTACATTGAATATTTTTATCGATATATTTTTTTACATTTTCTTCTATATTTTCATTTGTTTTTAAGCCATATAATATAGCTTCTTGCGCTACATTTTCTATTTGTCTTTTTTCGTAATACATATTACTTTTATTGTTTATTAATATTATTACATAAGCAACTATGGGAATGAATAATATAAATATTACTAATGTTTGTCCTTTATTATTCATATAAAACACTTCTTTTTACGGATATTGTTGTTGGATTTTCTAGTATTTTATTTAATAATGGTGTGATTAATTTTACTTGTTTTGTTAATTTTAATTCGATATATTCTTCATTTATATTTTTTTCTAGTGTTATATTATTTTTATTTAAATATGGTTCTATTTCATTTTCTTTGTTTGTTATATATAGTTGAACTACATAATCTAAATCGTTTTCCAAATCATATTTTTTATTTTGTATATTAAACAGATCAAAAATACCAATTGTTAATATTAATAGAATTGGTAATATAAGTATGAATTCAATTAAAGCTTGTCCTTTATTACTCATAGCAGTACCCCTATTCTTTAATTATTGTATCATTTTTTTAAATTGTTTACAATAGATTTATTAGAATTTATTTAATTTAAAAAATCAAGATTTCTCTTGATTAATTAGATTATATTATTATAATTGAATGCCTTTTACTACATTACTATTAGATGATTTAGTTGCAATCATATTATCAACTAAAGTTGATGCATCAGCGATATAATTAACTGTTATTTGAGAGCTTGTTTTAGTTGCTGCATCTTGAAACATCTTTGAATAATCTGTTACATTTACACACATTATATTTATTGTTGTAGTAAGTCTAAAACAACTTTGAAACATACCATACATATTCGTTACATTTGCCGTATTAAAATTACTTAAATCTAAATTTGTTAAGGATGAACAATCAGAAAACATATTATACATAGCTGTTACATTTGAGGTATTAAAACTACTTAAATCTAATGTTGTTAAGGATGAACATAAAACAAACATACCGCTCATAGTTGTTACATTTATGGTGTTAAAATTACTTAAATCTAAATTTGTTAAGGATGAACAGCGCCAAAACATTTGTGCCATATTTGCTACATTTGCTGTATTAAAACTACTTAAATTTAAACTTATTAAGGATGAACAATAAGCAAACATATTCATCATATCGGTTATATTTAAGGTATTAAAACTGCTTAAATCTAAACTTATTAATGATGAACACATATTAAACATACCACTCATATCTGTTGCATTTGCCGTATTAAAACTGCTTAAATTCAAACTTGTTAAAGATGAACAAGAAGAAAACATAGATTCCATATTTGTTACATTTGAAGTATTAAAACTACTTAAATCCAAATTTGTTAAAGATGAACAATCACGAAACATATATTCCATATTTGTTACATTTGAGGTATTAAAATTACTCAAATTCAAATTTGTTAACTTTAAACAGCTAGAAAACATACCCCTATACATACCGCCCATATACTTTACTTTTGATGTATTAAAACTACTCAAATCTAAATTTGTTAAAGATGAACAACCATTAAACATAGATTCCATATTTGTTACATTTGCCGTGTTAAAATTATCATTAAATTTAATTTGTATTAAATTAGATATTAATTCACCGTTTTCATTGTCATATTTATAAAAAGAAAATATCTCTAAGCAATTAGATGGTGCAAATATTGGTGCTTCACTTACAATATATAAATTATATAAAGTTTTGGTATTATCAGTATCATCTTTTAATCCAGTATCAACTAAATAACCATATACTTTTTTCTTTTGGGATGCACTTTCGGATATATCCCAGCATAGGTTTTCTTCAGTACAACTACTAGGTAAATTACTTAAATCATTACCAAAGTTAATAGTCCTTATATATGCTTTATAATTTTCACCCCAAAATTCACTACTAGGATCAACTTCGATTGATTCTCCTGACGAATCATCCAAATACGGTTTCTTAAATCCATTCTTCATAGTCGCATATTCACTTATTTGAACTGCATTTACATTAATAGTTGCACTTATATTTCTATTCATATAATTTGAGTCTTCCGAATCATCAACATATGGATTCCAGTACCAATATACCGTTAATTTTTCTTTATTTGTTCCATTTTTCTCTAAAAATGAATAATATTTATGAAGTTCACTCTTATGATCCTCTGTTGTATAAAATTTTAAATTACTAGGTAAATTATTTCTTTCAATATCTAATGTCGCATACATATCAACAGTAGATCCACTAGCATCCATAACAACATCAAAAGAACCACTATCACCAGGATTTATAGTTCCTAAATTAATAACCTTATTATTCCATGATTCACCTGCTTCTGTATCCCTTAAAACAAACACAGCATTACCAGTACTACCTGTAATACTTCCATTTACTACTATTCTATAATAAGCAATTGACCCTACTAATAGTCCTGCTATACCTATTACAAATAATAAAACTATAATTATTTTTTTACTAAACTTCATATATATTCTCCTTCTTTTTATAATTTTTTTATGACAAAATTTGAACCAATATCTATAGTAAAAACTATACAATCGCTCCAACTATACCTATCAATTAAAAATTATATTTTCTATTTATTAGTATGTATGTATGTATGTATGTATGTATGTATGTATGTATGTATGTATGTATGTATGTATGTATGTATGTATGTATG
>CAKPQS010000027.1 GCA_934179675.1 uncultured Bacilli bacterium | reverse complement strand
ATATATTATAAGTCTGATACTGCTATAAATAGTGATATTTTAATAAAAACTAAAGGTACTATAATGGAAATAGCAACGATGAAGAATGGATATAGTGCTGATTATAGTGCAAATGGAGGAACAGAGTTTTGGAGTGATAATTATAAACCTTATGTAAGAACAATTACATTTGGTAATGATTTAGGTAATTTACCTAGTACTTGTAACGAAGAAAATTTATGTTGGGATATATCCGAAAGTGCAACACAAAAGAAAAAAGTATATGGTTATTTAGTTGATACAGGTTTAAAAGATAAAACTGATAACTCACAACCATTATATAATTTATATATAGTAAGTAACTATGAAATATTTGCACCATCAAATTGTGAAAATATATTTTCTTTTTATGAAAGTGGTGGCTTCGGAACAATATCTAATTTAACCAAAATAAATTTCAACAATAATTTTAATACAACAAAAGTAACAAATATGAAGAGTATGTTTGAGAGTTGTTTATCATTAATTGATTTAGATTTAAGTAGTTTTAATATCTCAAATGTAACAAATATGTATAATATGTTTTATTATTGTTCATCCTTAACAAGTTTAGATTTAAGCAGTTTTAATACGGCAAAAGTAACAAATATGAATTATATATTTGGTGGATGTAAATCCTTAACAAGTTTAGATTTAAGTAGTTTTAATACAGCAAAAGTAACAAATGTGAGATCTATGTTTTCTGGCTGTTCATCCTTAACAAGTTTAGACTTGAGTGGTTTTAATACCTCAAATGTAAAAGATATGGGAATGATGTTTTCTAATTGCACATCCTTAACAAGTTTAGATTTAAGTAGTTTTAATACATTAAATGTAATAAATATGGAATATATGTTTCGTGAGTGTTCTTCCTTATCAAGTTTGGATTTAAGTAGTTTTAATACAGCAAATACAACGAATATGAGCTGGATGTTTTCTGATTGTACATCCTTAACAAGTTTAGATTTAAGCGGTTTTAATACGGCAAATGTAACTGATATGGGTGAAATGTTTTTTTGTTGCAAATCCTTAATGAATTTAGATTTAAGTAGTTTTAATACAGCAAAAGTAACTGAAATGGGTGGAATGTTCGAATGGTGTTCATCCCTAACAAGTTTAGACTTAAGTATTTTTAATACAGCAAATGTAACAGATATGGATCTTATGTTTTATTATTGTAAATCCTTAACAAGTTTAGATTTAAGTAGTTTTAATACAGCAAATGTAACAAGTATGTCTCGAATGTTTGATGAATGTTCATCTTTAACAAGTTTAGACTTAAGTGGTTTTAATACATCAAAAGTAACAGATATGATGTATATGTTTTTTAATTGTTCATCCTTAACAACAACAATAAATATAATGAATGCAGATGTTACAAATTATTCTGATATGTTTTATAAAGCTGCAATAGATGCAAGTGCTAAAATAACAGTAAATTATTTCGCTGACACATCAACTTTAGTTGATAAAATGATTGCAACTAAATCATCTAATAGTAATGTTATAAAAGGAAATATAATTCCGGAACATTCAATAACAATAACTGGTATTGATGATATAAAATATGAATCTCCTAATAGAGCGAAAGGTACTAAAGTTACTTTAATATCTATATCAGGTAATAATTATGTAACATCATTTAAAATGAATGGAACTACCATGAATGGAAATGAATTTATAATGCCAGATACTGATGTAACGATAACAGACATTGTTGCATCTACTTGTAAAACGATTGAGTCTGCTCATAATCCATATCCTAATTCTCAAGATAATGTTGTAATTGGTGAACTTACTTTCGAAGGAGCAAAAAGTTTAACAGTTATACTAGACTATCAAACTGAATATATAAACGGTGATTATTTTCTAATATATGATTCTTCTTCCTTAACAACAGGTATAAACAATAATAAAAAATATGGAGGAAAGACTAGAACACAAGAAACAATAACAATTAATTCTAACTATATTAAAATAACATTTAAAAGTGATAGTAGCGTTAACAACTATTATGGCCTAAAAGCAATCGTAATACCTAATTATTAAAAAATATTTTTAACAAATGTAAAAACAAATATAGAATAGTATAGCTATTCTATTTTCTTTACAAATAAATACTTTACTAAACAAAAAAAATATTGTAAAATTAGAATAGTAAAGGTGATAACTATGGATTTTAAAATTGAAGAAATTAAAAGGCAAAATAAAAAAATCTATAATTACGATATAAACAAATTGATAAAAAAAAATACAGTTGATTTTAATGAAGCTAGATTCGTATTAGAAACATTATGCCATGATGTATCTCAAGAAAAATTTGATTTCTTTGTTTTATTAATAAAATATAGAAAATATAATAAAAATAATAAAACAATTGAAAAACATAATAATTTTTTCAGAATTAAAAGTAAATTTAAATTAAATAAAAATAAACAAATAATTGGTGTATATATTTATTATAATAAAGAAGTATTTATACTTGGAAAAACAATATGTTTAAGTATGATGCTAAAAGAATTATTTCTAAAATTGAGATATATAAATCAAGATCGAAGAATTAAGTTTATAACAAAAAATCCAGAATTATCTAAAAATAATGAACAAATATATTTAATTTATAAAGAAAATAAATTAAAAGAAAAAAATAAAAAATTTTATAAAGAAAAACAAGATTTTTTTGAATCTAATATAGATGCTTATGAAGTTTCATTAAAACAAATGATCGGAATATGTGAAAGATTTGATATAAATAATAAATTATTAATTGATATGAAAAAAGAATTAGTAATTGTACAAAATAGAAGAAAGAAAAAAGAATATGAAATAGTTAAAAATAAAATAAATAAAGATATAGAATATATTGATTTTGGTGAAATATGAGATTTAAAAGGATATATGTAGAACTTTCAAATATATGTAATTTGAATTGTTCTTTTTGTTCTAAAGATAAAAGAAAAAAAAGAAGTTTAACTATAAATGAATTTGAATATATATTAAAACAAGTTAAAAATTACACAAAATTAATTTATTTACATGTTAAAGGAGAACCATTATTATATAAAAATTTAGAAGATGTTTTTAAATTGTGCAAAGAAAATAACATTAAAATTAAAATAACAACAAATGGAATATTTTTAAATAAATATGTTGATTTAATAAATAAATATGATAATATTGTTCAAATTAATATATCATTAATGTGTGAAAATAAAGATAATGATTATTTAAATAAAATAATTGAAACTTCTGCAAAAATTAAAACGACTATAGTATATAGAGTATGGTTAATGAATAATAATAGTAGTTTAATTTTAGATAAAATATTAAAATATTATAAAAAAGATAGTAGTTTAAAAAACATTAAATTAAATGATCATATATATTTAGATAAAAATATAGAATTTACATGGCCAAATGAAGGAACTATTCTAGAACCAAATGGAATATGTTATGGATCTAGAACCCATATAGCTATTTTATCAAATGGCGAAGTTGTACCATGTTGTTTAGATTCAGAAGGAATATTATCTTTTGGTAATATATTTGAACACAATTTAGAAGATATATTAAATTCATCTAAATTTATAGAATTTAATAATTTAATAAAAAAAGGTATTATGCCATCTAATTTATGTCAAAAATGTGACTTCAAAAGAAGATTATAGACTATATATTTTGTTTGCTATTTTATTCATTTAGTTATAATTAGATTGGAGTGTCGTATGAAAAAAAATTATCCATACTATAATTGTAATAAAATTAATAATCTAAAAGAAATGTTAGATATAAGCATTGAAAAAGGAAATGACACAGCTTTTATCTATAAAGACAAAACAAAAACATACTTTGATTATTATAATGATGTTACAAATATGAGTAATTATTTATATAAAAATTATAAAAATGAACATATTGCTATTATTGGTGAAAATAGTTATAATTATTTAGTTTTATTTTTAAGTATAATTATAAGTGGAAATGTAGCAGTTGTAATTGATAAAGATTTAAATGAAGAAAAAATAAATGAATTATTAAAAATTAGTGATTGTAAACATATATTTTCTTCTTCATATTCAGAAATAAATAAAGGTAAAAAAATTGAAGATATAGAAAAATATATTGAAGAAGGAAAAAAATATTCAAATAATAATATATTAGATGAAAATAAAAAAGCAGTAATATTCTTTACAAGTGGTACTAGTGGACCAAATAAAGCTGTAATGTTGAGCCAAAAAAATATTGCCAATAATATATATTCAGCATCCTGCTTATTTAAACCAAATGGTTTAGTATTATCAGTTTTACCTTATCATCATGCTTTTGGACTATTAACTGGTGTATTCGCACCATTTAATTACCATTGCCCAGTATTTATAAATAATTCGATTAAAAATATTATAAGAGATATGAAAACATCTAAACCACAAGTATTATTTTTAGTTCCTGCTTTTGTTGAAAAATTTTATAAACAAATATGGACACAAGCTAAAAGAAAAAAAATGCAGTACCTATTAAAAGCGGTTATTAGAACTAGTAATGGTTTAAAACACCTTGGAATCGATGTTAGAAGAATAATGTTTAAATCTATATTAGATGAATTTGGTGGGAATATTGAATATATAATATGTGGAGGAGCTAGATTATCTAAAAAATATGTTAAAATATTTAGAAGCTTTGGTATTGAAATATTAAATGGTTATGGAATAACTGAATGTTCACCTGTTATTTCGGTAAATAGAAACGAATATTATCGAGATGGAAGTGTTGGCCAAGTTGTAAAAGATGGCCTTGTAAGAATTGAAAATGGTGAAATTGTCTTTAAAAGTGATAGTGTTATGTTAGGATATTATAAAGATAAAAAAAATACTGAAGAATCTATAAAAAATGGCTGGTTTTATACCGGTGATCTAGGTTATATTGATGAAGATGGATTCTTGTTTATTACAGGAAGAAAGAAAAATATTATTATATTAAGTAATGGTGAAAATGTATCACCTGAAGAAATAGAAAATGTTTTAAATGCTGATAAAGCAGTATGTGAAGTTGTTGTAACTGTCCAAAATGAAAAGTTAGTTGCGATAATTTATCCTGTTGATACTTATATTGACGATCAGAACTATTTTGATAAACTAATTTATGAATACAATAAAACAGTACCTAAAAATAGACAAATAGCTTATGTAATTTTAAGAAATGAAGAATTTATAAAAAATAATAATAGAAAAATAATAAGGAGCAAAATATATGAAAAATGATGTAATAGAAATAATTTCAAAAGTAACAGAAATACCAACCAAAAAAATAAGTTTAGAATCAAACTTAATTAAAGATTTAGAACTTGAATCATTAGACTTGGTTTCTTTAGTTGCTGAATTTGAAGAAAAATATAATATTGTTGTAGATGATAAAGATATTAAAAATTTACAAACAGTTAATGATATTGTTGAATATTTAGAAAAAAATGTATAAATTATATATAAAAACTAATATTGATAGCGCTAAATTATTAGATATTGTTTTAAAAGATAATAATATAAAAAAATATAGTATTTTTTATAATAAATATGGTAAACCTTATTTAAAAAAAATTAATAAATATTTTAATATAAGTAATACTAAAAATATATCGGTATGTGTATTTTCAGATAAAGAAATAGGTGTTGATATTGAATATATTAGATATAATGAATTAGTTATGAAAAGAATGTTTACTTTAGAAGAATGTGAATTTGTAAATAATTCTAAAAATAAAGCTGAAATATTTACTCTTATTTGGACTATTAAAGAAAGTTATTCTAAATTATTAGGTTTAGGATTAAATTATAATTTTAAGAAAATTGACACATTTAAAATAAAAAATAAAATAAATATCAAAAAATATCAAAATTATATTGTCACTATAATAGAGGAGTGAAAAAGATGAATATTATGTATTGTGGAGATAAAAATACCATTGATGGTCTTATAATATCTCTTTTATCAATAACAAAGCACATACAAGATGAGTTACATATTTATATTTTAACAATGGAATTTAATAATCATGAATCTTTAGGCGAAAAAGAAAGAATTGTTTTAGAAAATATTGTTAGAGAAAAAAATATAAATAGTTTTGTTAAATTAATAGACGCTAAAAAGGAATATGAAACATGTATTCCAAGTGCAAATATAGATACACGATTTACGCCATATTGTATGCTTAGATTATATGCAGATATGCTTGATTTACCAGATAAAATTTTATATTTAGATTATGATGTTGTATGTAATAAAAATTTTAAAGATTTTTATGATATGGATAATAGTAAATATGAAATAGTAGGTGTACTAGATTATTATGGAAGTCATTTTTTTAAGAAAAAAATATATGAAAAAGATTATATAAATTCTGGTGTTTTACTATTAAATATGAAATTAATTAAACAAAATAATTTATTTTTAGAAACAAGAAAAATGTGTAAAAATATTAAAATGTTAATGCCTGATCAAACAGCTTTAAATAGGCTTTGTAAAACTAAATGTATTGTTGACTCAAAATATAATGAGCAACATGAAATGCATGATGATACTGTTTTTAGACATTTTACAACTACATTTAAATTTTTTCCTCGTTTTAAAACCCAAACTATTAAACCTTGGCATATTGATAAATTACATAATGTTTTAAATACTTATTGTTTTGATGATATACTTGATGAATATAAAAAGATAAAGGAGAAGTTATGATACCAATATTTTTTGCAGCAGATGATAATTATGCACCATTTTTGAGTGTAGCAATTATATCGTTGTTAGATAAAAGTGATAAAAATAAATTTTACAAAATACATATTTTAAATGATAATATGTCTTTAGAAAATATAAAAAAAATTAAGGGATTACAAACAAGTAATTCAGAAATTATTTTTAATTCCATAAATAATAATTTAGAATGTATAAATGATAGGTTAGATAATAGATTAAGACCAGATATTTTTACATTAACTATTTATTTTAGGTTATTTATTCCAGAAATGTTTAAAGAATATGATAAAGCTATTTATATTGATTCTGATGTTGTTTTAAATAGCGATATTTCTGAATTATATGATATTGATTTGGAAAATAATTATATTGGAGCATGTAGGGATAAATCTATTATTGGCATAAAAGAATTTGAAAATTATTTTACTAAAGGAGTAGGTATTGACTATAGAGATTATATAAATTCTGGTGTTTTATTATTGAATATGAAAGAACTTCGAAATAAAAAATTATCTGATAAATTTTTATATTTATTAAATAAATATCATTTTGAAAATGTTGATCCTGATCAAGCTTATATTAATTTTTTATGTAATGGTAAAATTAAATATTTAGATAATGCATGGGATGCAATGCCTAATCTAGAAAAAAACAAACTTGAAAATCCTAAATTAATACATTATAATTTGTTTTTTAAACCTTGGCATTATGATAATATTACTTATGAAGAATATTTTTGGGAGTATGCTAAAAAGTCTATTTATTATGAAGAAATAGTTAAAATAAAAAATAATTATAGTGCTAGTGATAAAGAAAAAGATCAAGAATACTTAAACAATATGTTAAAAAGAGCTTCTATAATTGCTGAATCTTCAAATAATTTTAGAACAGTATATGAAAGTGGCAAGGAAACTAGACTATGATTATTGGTGGAAGTAAAAAAGAAGTAATTGAAAATATCAAAAAAAATACCATTTCTTTAGAACTAAATAAAAAAGTAGAAGTAGGGGATCCTATTCTAGATGATTATGAAATAAATAAATTGTTAGATAATTTTTATAAAAATAGAAAAAGTCCTTTATATAATTTTAAAAAAAAATACGCTAATAAAATTGTTAAAAAAATGCAATCTGAAGTTGGGAAAATTGATATTGATGGATTAGATAATTTAAAAAATTTAGATTTATCTAAAGGGGCAATTATCACATGTAATCATTTTAATCCACTTGATAGTTATGCTATTAGGAAAGTTGCTCATGAATTAAATAAAAAATTATATATTGTTATTGAAGATACTAATTTAAAATTACCGGGTATAATAGGATTCTTAATGAATAATTTAGATGTTTTACCAGTTAGTAAAAGTCCTAATTATTTAATAAAAAAATTTAGTGTTGAATTAAAAAAAGTATTAGACCAAGGTAATTTAGTTTTAATATATCCTGAAGAAGAAATGTGGTTTAATTATTCTAAACCTAGGCCATGCAAAAGAGGGGCATATCAATTTGCAACTACTAATAACGTTCCTGTTATTTCTTGTTTTGTGGAATTAGTTGATTTAGGTGTTAAAGATAATGATGAATTTAATAAAGTAAAATATATTGTTCATATTTTAAAACCAATTATTTTTGATAAAAATAAAACTATTAAACAAAATAGTATTGATATGGCAAATATCGATTATGAACAAAAAAAAGAAGCTTATGAGAGAGCTTATAGAAAAAGATTAACTTATGATTTTACGTACGAAGATATAGTAGGATTAAAAAATTAGTCCTTTTTTTTATATTCAATATAAGAATAAGTACTATTTTTACTATTTTCAACCATACTATTATATACTTTATCATGTAAATTTTTCATTTTTTCTTTTTTAGTTTCTAATTTGTCTGGATAAAAAGGTCCAGCAAAATATATAGTTATTTTAGGTTTTTTTGAATGTTTCCTTTTTTGATAAGTTGTTGTCATTGTATATACTGGTTTATTATTTATAACAGGAAATTCAAATGATGTAATAGGAAATTCTCTGATAAAGGTATTATATGGCCAAACATGTGCTTCAGGATATATAATTATAGGATTTTTTTTTGAATAATAATTTATGGCATTTATAAAATCTTTCATTTGATGAATATTATTTGGAATAGGTAAGGCACCTAGAAAAGGCAAAAATTTACCAATTATCTTAATTCCTAAATTTGAACTTGCTACAATTATTTTAGGTTTTTTAGGGAAAAGTGTGCAATAGGGGATAAAAGCATCACCTATAGGTTGTGTATGATTAGCATAAATAAAGAAACTTTTTTCTTTGATTATTTTTTTGTTTTTAACTTTTACTCTCAATATTAATTTGGTATAAATAAAACCAAATAATAAAAAAGGCAGATATAGCAAAAATGGTACATGATGAATCCATTTGTAATTTTTATTTAGTTCATAGTTTTGTTTGGTTGATTCAACAAAATCATCAGTATAAGAATTATAATATTTTATCATTTTCACACCTCATAAATATTATATCATTAATTAAAAGTAAGTTCTATATTTATTTAATATACAAATATGATTCTACTTATTAATAATTAAATAATATATACTTTTTTTAAAATTTTTGTTAAAATTAATATGGTGATTTAGATGCAAAGATATTTTGTAAAAAATATAAATAATGATAATGTCTATTTAGATGATGGTGATATACATCATGTTAAAAATGTTATGCGAATGAATGTAGATGATATAATTGAATGCGTATATGATAAAAAATTATACCGTGCTAAAATAAAAAATATTGAACCACTTGAAATAAAAGTAATTGAAAAAAAAGAAATTTCATATTTTTTAAAACCATATATTGTAATGATAATTCCTCTTTTAGTAGAACAAAAAATGGACTTTATTTTTCAAAAATGTACAGAATTAGGAGTAGATGAATTTTATATATATGATGCTGTTAGAAGCAAAATAAAAATTGATCAAGAAAAGTATGAAAAAAAAGTAAATAGATGGTCAAAAATATGTAAAGAAGCAAGTGAGCAATCACATAGAATTGATATTCCCAAAATAGAAGGCATATATAAATTAAAGGATTTAAAAGATTGTCCTGGGTGCAATATAATTTGTTCGACAAAAAAGACAGAAAATTTTAAAAATGTTTTGAAAAAAAATATAAATTGTGATAGAATAAATATAGTAGTCGGTCCTGAAGGTGGATTTGATGATAAAGAAGAAGAAATATTAGTTTCTTTTAACTATTTTAGAGCAAGTTTAGGACCAAATGTTTTGCGTGTTGAAACAGCACCTTTGTGTGTGCTTAGTTTTATTAATTATGAATTTATGGAGTGAATGTATGGAAAAAATTTTGATTATTTTGATTGTATTATTATTTTTAGCGATAGCTGTACTTTTTTTGGTTGTCAAATCAAAACAAAAAAAAGATAAAGAGGAGATAAAAATTGTTAAAGAAGAACCTGTTATTGATTTAAGTTCAACAATGGAAGCAAATAAAGTAGAAAATTTATCTAATATAGAATCATTAGATGATGAATTTGAAAAAACTAGAGAACAAACAGAAGTGATTGAAATAATAGAATCAATGCAAGAAAAAGCAAAAGATATAACAGAAAGAGTTGCAGACTATGAAGATGAACAAGAGGAAAATGCAATTATTAGTTATACAGAATTATTAAATGCTGTTAAAAATAAAAAAGAGGTTCAAGAAGAACTTAATTTTGAAGAAATAAAAAATGAAGTACCAAATGAAGAAAAAAAAGAAACAGTAGAAATTAAACCTTTTAATGAAGAAAAAAAATTTCATTCATCTGAAGCTATTTCACCACTTGGAAGAATTAATAAAAATATTGCTGATGATAGTTATAGAAGTAATAGAAATCCGGAAAATATGCAAAATGAAGAATTTTTAAATTCATTAAAAAACTTTAGAGATAATTTATAGTTTTGAATAATATAATTTTTATAGAAAATTGTTTGTTTTAAATATATTTTAGTATAATTTATAATATTTAACTTTTTAATTTAGATATATAATAAATTATTGGGTTATAAATGGATAAATAGATGTTATTTTAAAATATATGGTTAATTATAAGATAAATACAAATGAAGGGTTTATTGATAAGATGGAAAATGAACATACATACATACATACATACATACATTACTAAATAATAAAAAGATTAGTATTTTTAATAATAATGATTTAATAGGAGCAGATTATATAAATACTGGTCCTCTTTTTAATGCTTTTAATTTATTGGGAGGAAGTATATGAAGAAGAAAATTTTATTTTTATCAATATTATGTTTATTATTTGTAACATTAAGTTATACTTATTCATCATTTAATAATACTATTGTAGGTACTATAACAGCTAATGTAAAAGATTGGGTATTTAAAGTAAGTGTAAATAATGGTACTATCAAAGATGGTGGATATAATTTACATTTAAGTGGTACTAGTGGATCATTTAACATTAATATTAATACTAATGGATCTAAAAGTGGAGCAGATTATACTATTGAATTAATAGGTGATAGTTCAATTAAGTTT
>CAKPQS010000026.1 GCA_934179675.1 uncultured Bacilli bacterium | reverse complement strand
GAGAAAGCATTACATAATTTAATTTTGGAAGATATTGAATCTTTTATGAAAGAACTTGGTAATTCATTTAGTTTTATAGGTAGTGAATATAAAATTAAAATAGGAGACAGAAATCATTATATTGACTTGTTATTATTTAATATAAAGTTTAATTGTTATGTGGTTGTAGAATTAAAAGTAACAGAATTTAAAGTTGAATATATATCACAAGTTCAAAAATACATGAATTACATAGATAAAAACATAAAAGAGATAAGTAATAACAATACAATGGGAATATTAATATGCAAAAGAGAAAATAAATTTGTTATAGAATATTGTTCAGATGAAAGAATTGCTGTTAGAGAATATGAATTAATATAAATAGTTTTATTCCTTTTTTTAAGTAATATTACACAATAACTAATTTAAGAGATGGACTGGCAATTATGCTTGACAGCAATTATAAGAATTGCTATAATAAGTGGCAAATAGGGAGTCAGTTATATGCAAATACTTGAAATTGATAAAAATACATTTTTTAATTTTTTAACAAATAAGAATAATGAATGTATTGGGCAAGGCTGTTATGGAATTGTATCAAAATATAATAATAGTACATTAATAAAATTATATTATAAAGATTTTATTGAAACATATATTTCAAAAGATATTAATGAATTAGATAAAGAAGTTAATACTAGAATTGATATATTAAATATGATAAATTATAATAGCAAGCACAAAGATAATGATAAAGAGTGTGATGAATTATCTAAAAAGAAAGAGCATTTGCTAGAAAAAATTGGTTTTTTAAAGGGAATTGTTTTATATCGTGGACTAAAAGTAGGTGTTTTAATTAATTATTATAAGGACTACATAGGCTTAAATGAAGTATTCAATACATTAAAAATTAATGAACAAACTGCTTTGTTAAATGGAATAAAAGAGCAAATTATGAAATTAAATAATTTAAATTTATATCCAATGGATTTAAAAGAAGATAATATTTTGGTTAATCCAAAGACATTGGACATAGCTTTTATAGACTTAGATGATTTATATACGAGATATGAAGAAACCCAATATATTGAAGAACATAATTTGCGTTTAAAGGAAAAATGCTTTGATAGATATTTGGAGATGAAAATACGTTTAAAAAAGTAAAATGATAAATCAGAAAAAGCTAGTAAAATTTATAAAAAGTTATTTTAATTTTGCAACTGGAGATTGGTTGCTATTTATTTTTTAAGTTGATTTGACATATTTTAATAATTGGAATTAAAGGTTTAGAAATAAGTCTTTTTATTTGCTTTAATTTGTATTAAATAATCACTACATGGGAATTTTGAACATATGGGTGAAAGTATTAATTTAGTTAATAATTTTAATGTCAGGAATGTTATTTTTAATATTGGCTCTTATAATGAGATTGAAGAAGAACTTATTAGTATTCTTAAAAAAAGGAAAATAAATTTTTATAGAGGATATGATAATTTAAATATTGATGGTTATAGATTTTATTTTTTGAATACGAAAATTTATGATAATGAAAATGATAATTCTAATATTATTTATTTTGTTATTAATAATTATAAATTTTTGTTTATGGGTGATGCTGGTAAAATAAAAGAAAGTGATTTATTAAAAAAATATGATTTAAATAATATTGATTTTTTAAAAGTTGGCCATCACGGATCGAATACTAGTTCTAGTAAGGATTTTATTAATCATATTAAACCTAAATATGCAATTATTAGTGTTGGTAAATATAACATTTATGGGCATCCAAAAGAAAGTGTTTTACATGATTTAAGAAATAGTAATATTTATAGGACTGATTTAGATGGAAGTGTTGAAATAATTTTAAATAAAAATGGATATAAAATTAAAACATGTAATTAATAGAAGAAAATAATATGAATGAAATACAAGAATATACAGAAAAAATTAGAAAATATAAAATAGGTAGTGAAGAACTTACTGATGATTTATTTAGAATTGAACAGGCACTAGAGATAATGTAAATAATAAATATACAGTAAATTTTATTCATTATGAAGTAGGAAAAATAAATTTATTGAAAAATGTGATATAAATGTGATATAATATAAAAAGAATTGGGGTATATATATGGTGGGAAAGTATAAAGTAATAACGTTATGCGGATCAACAAAATTTAAAGAACAATTTATAAGAATTCAAAAAGAATTGACTTTAAAAGGAAATATTGTTATTTCAGTAGGTTTATTTGGCCATTCAGGAGATAATGAAGTCTGGGAAAATATGGATGAGGGTACTCTAACTAAAACTAAAGAAATGTTAGATGATATGCATAAAAGAAAAATAGATATGGCTGATGAAATTTTTGTTATAAATGTAGATGGTTATATTGGTGAAAGTACAAAATCTGAAATTGAGTATGCAAAAGCAGTTGGAAAAAATATATCATATTTAGAAAATATAAAAATTATCTAAAATGATATTTTTTTTATAAATAAATTATTCAATATGATTATATAAATTTAATAAATAGCTACGATTTTTATTTTTTTTTATATTGATTATAATGAATCAAATACTAGTTCTAGTAAATATTAATCCTAAATATTAGTATTGGTAAATATAACATTTATGGTATCAAAAGAAAATATTTTAAATAATTTAAGAAATAGTAATATTAATAAAATCGATTTAAATAGTATAATATAAATTAAGTTAAATAAGCACATATAGTAAATAATTAAGAATTATAGACTTTTTTATATTTTTTTGTTAAAATATGTATATGGAAAAAGAAGAAATAATCAAAAAATTAAATGAAATAAGAAAAACTAGAATTATTGATATTTATGCTGAAGAAGAATTTTTTGGTAAAGGATTAATTATAAATAAAGAAGGAAAGACTTATATTTATAATTGGTGTATTTCTTTATGTATTGAAGAAAATTTAGCAAAAGAAGTATATGAATTAGAGGAATACAATATTGATATAAGTAAAATTAATATTAATTTTGATTTTGATGAAAATAAAAATGATAGATGTATAAATATAATAAATTTTGATAATTTAAAAATAGAAAATAGTGATTTATCATACTATAATAAAATTATGGAAGAAGTGTTAAAATGGGTTCAATAAAAGTAATGAGTGAATTACTTGCAAATAAAATAGCAGCAGGAGAAGTAGTTGAAAGATGTTCATCAGTAGTAAAAGAATTAGTTGAAAATAGTATTGATGCTAATTCAACAGAAATAAAAATTGATCTAATAGATAGTGGAATAACAGAAATTAAAGTAACAGATAATGGTATAGGAATGGACGAAGTAGATGCCAAAACTGCTTTTTTAAGACATGCAACAAGTAAATTAATAAATGAAGAAGATTTATATCGAATAAATACACTGGGTTTTAGAGGTGAAGCCCTACCTTCTATTGCATCTGTTTCTAAAGTAGAACTCATTACTTCTAAAGGTAATATTGGTACAACTATAAAAATAAATGGTGGCAAAATAGAAGAAATTAAAAAATCTGAAGCAAGAAAAGGAACAAGTATTGCAGTTAGAAATCTATTTTATAACACACCTGCTAGATTAAAACATTTAAGTAGCATGCAAGCGGAATTGGCAACTGTTTCTGATTATGTTGATAAAATAGCACTATCACATCCTAATATTAGATTTGTTTTAACAAACAATGGATCAATTATGTTAAATACTGATGGTAAAGGTGATTTATTAAAAGCGATCAGTAATGTTTTTGGTATTAGTGTTGCTCGTAATATGATTGAAATTAATACCGAAGATAGAGATTATAAAATAAGTGGTTTTATTAGCAAACCAGAAATTAATAGAACAACTAAAAATCACATGATAACACTTGTTAATGGTAGAGTTGTAAAAAATTCTAGTATTAATCGTTCTATTAACGATTCATATCATACATATAAACCAGATAATAGATATCCTATAGTAGTTATAAATATAGATGTTGATCCATCACAAATTGATGTTAACATACATCCTACTAAAATGGATATCAAATTTTCTAAATTAGAAGAATTACAAACTTTATTAATGAAAGAAATAAAAAAACATTTAGATAATAGAGTATTAATTCCTAAAATAGAAGAAGCAGTTGTTGTAAATAATTTTGATTATGATTTTAAAGAAGAAATAAAAGTTCCTGAAAAACCAGTTTTTGTTAAACAGCAATTATCAATCGAAGAAAATGAAGTGAAATATGAAATAAAAAAGGATGAAAGAAGATATCCTGATATGGAATTTGTTGGTATTGCTCATGGTACTTATATAATTATGCAAAATGAAAATGGTATGTATATAATAGATCAACATGCTGCTAAAGAAAGAATTAATTATGAAAAATTTAAAGAAGAATTAGGTCATCCAAGTAATAACACAATTCCTTTACTAGTACCAATTACTAAAGAATATACAACTAGTGAATTTATGAAATTGCGTGAAAGAATGGAAGAACTTAAAAATATTGGTCTTGATATTGAAGAATTTGGTATTAATTCCATTATTGTTAAAGGTCATCCAGCTTGGTTTCCTAAAGGATTTGAAGATAAATATGTAGAAAAAGTAATCGAAACAGTTTTGAATTTTAATGAAGAATTTGATTTAGTAAAATTTAATGAAAAAGTCGCAATTAATTTAAGTTGTAAAATGGCTATTAAAGCTAATATGTATATAAGTCGTGAAGAAGCTATTAATTTAATTAAAGACTTACAAAAATGTAAACAACCATTTAATTGTCCACATGGAAGACCAACAACATTAATCTATACAATATCAGAATTAGAGCATTTATTTAAAAGAAGTGGTTTCGATACAAAAATGTGATATAATAAATCAGAAAGGAGTAACTATATGATAACAGAAGAAAATGTTTTAAAAGTTGCATCACTTGCTTATTTAGAAATAAATAATGAAGAAATTAAAAAATATACTAAAGAATTAAGTGATATATTAACAGAAATAGAAAGAATAAATGAAGCTAAAATAGGGGAAGAAGATATATTAATATCGCCAGTGGATGGTAAAAAAATAGATAATTTTAATAGTACAGAAACTGGAGAAAGCTTAAGTAAAGAAGAAATTATGAAAAATGCTAAAATTCATGATCGATCATATATAATAGTTAAGAGGGTTGTTGAATGAGTAATTATTTAGATTTAAGTGTAGTTGAACTACATGAATTATTAAAAACAAAAAAAATAAAACCAATTGATTTAGTAAATGAAGCTTTTATGAAAATTGAAAAAAATCAATTAAATGATTATATTACTTTAAATGAAAATGCCAAAAAGGAAGCAATCGAATTAGAAAAAACAGAAGTTGATAATATTTTTTGGGGAATACCAATTGCTATAAAAGATAATATTGTTACTAAAAATTTAAGAACAACATGTGCATCAAAAATGTTGGATGATTTTAATCCAATATATGATGCTACCGTAATTGAAAAAATAAAAGCTAAACATTTAATAATTATTGGTAAAACAAATATGGATGAATTCGCGATGGGATCAACAGGAGAAACATCATATTATGGAAATACACTTAATCCATGGAATAAAAAGAAAGTTCCAGGAGGATCAAGTAGTGGGTCAGCATCTACTATATCATCTCGTGAAGTCGCATTAGCGTTAGGCTCTGACACTGGTGGTTCAATTAGGCAACCATCATCATTCCAAGGTGTTGTTGGTATGAAACCAACTTATGGTAGAGTATCTAGAAATGGACTTATTGCTTTTGCATCTAGTTTGGATCAAATTGGACCAATTACTAAAAATGTTTATGATAATGCTTTATTACTTGAACTTATTTCTGGATTTGATGTAAAAGATTCAACTAGTTTTGATGATGACAATGATTTTACATCTTTATTAAATAAAGAAATGAAAAAATATAAAATCGCGATTCCTAAATTTTATATGAATGATAAAGTTGATAAAGAAGTAAAAGAAAAAGTAGAAAATGTTGTAAATTTATTAAGAGAATATGGTTGTACAGTTGATTTAGTAGATGTGCCATATTTGGAATATAGTGTTCCTTTATATCAAGTAATAGCTTTAGGTGAAGCAAGTAGTAATTTAGCTCGATTTGATGGTATAAAATATGGATTACATATTGATGGAAATAGTACTAAAGATAGTATTATTAAAACAAGAACAAGTGGATTTGGTGAAGAAGTAAAAAGAAGAATTATGATTGGAACTTATGTATTAAGTGGAAAAAATGCTGACAAATATTATGTAAAAGCCTTAAAATTAAGAGAAGCATTATGTGAGGAAATGAATAAAGTATTTGCTAATTATGATTTAATAATAGGTCCAACTAATACAAGCCCTGCTTATGATTTAGGAACAAAAGAAAATGATGCTTTAAAAAGTTTCGTTGATGATATTTTAACTAATCCAATTAATATGACAGGAATGCCTGCTTTATCACTTCCAATTGGTTTTAATCATGAAAATTTACCAATTGGAATGCATATCATTGGTAAAAACAGAGACGAAAAAAATATATATGCTTTAGCATCATATATTGAAAATAAATTAAATTTAAATTTGAAACCAGAGGTGAAATAATGTTAGAACCTACAATTGGAATAGAAGTTCATGTTGAACTAAAAAGTAAAAATAAAGTATTTTCAAATACAATAAATGCTTATTCTAATAATCCTAATACAAATGTAAATGTAATTGATTTAGGTTATCCAGGAACATTACCTGTTCTAAATTATGAAGTAGTTAAAATGGCTTTAAAAGCTGCCATTGCTTTAAATTGTAAAATTAATAAAAAAATGCATTTTGATAGAAAAAATTATTTTTATCCTGATTTACCAAAAGGATATCAGATAACCCAACAAGATACACCAATTGGATATGATGGATATTTAGAAATAGAAGTTGATGGTAATATTAAAAAAATAGGTATTGAAAGAATTCATATTGAAGAAGATACTTGTAAAAGTATGCATGTTTCTGATAATACACTTTTAAATTATAATAGAGCTGGTGTTCCACTTATTGAAATTGTTACTAAACCTGATATTAAATCTTCTAAAGAAGCTGTTGCTTATGTGGAAACTTTAAGAAGAACTTTACTATATCTAGAAATAAGTGATGTTAAAATTGAAGAAGGAAGTATGAGATGTGATACTAATATTTCACTTGCTCCTGCTAATTCTGAAAAATTAGGTACTAAAATAGAAATTAAAAATATTGGTTCTGTTAGTAATGTTGGTTTAAGTTTGGAATATGAAATAAAAAGACAAAAAGAATTAATTGAAAATGGTATTATATTGAAAGAAGAAACAAGAAGATTTGATGATAAAACTAATTCAACTATTTTGCTTAGAGTAAAAGAAACAGGTAATGATTATAGATATTTTCCAGAACCTAATTTACCATTTTATGAAATAGATGATAAATTAATTGAAGATGTTAAAAATAATATGCCTATACTTCCTAAAGAATTAGAAAAAGAATATAATGATTTAGGAATTAGTAAAAATAATATTAATACTTTAATTTTAAACTATGATTTAAATAAAGTATTCATTTCTTTAAAAAATAAAGTAAATCCTATTATATGTGCAAATCTACTTACAGGTGATATATTAAGTTATTTAAATAAAAATTTTAAAAATGTTAATGATATAAATATAAATAGTGTTATAGATTTAGTTAATGTTTTGGATGAAAAAAGAATTTCTATAAAGCAGGCCAAAGATATAATGAATGATGTTTTAGATGGCAATGATATAAATGAACTTATCAAATCTAGAGGATTAGAACAAATAAGTGATACGACACAATTAGCGCAAATTGTAAGTAAAGTGTTAAGTGAAAATGAAAATTCTGTAAATGATTATTTGAGTGGTCATGATAGGGCTTTTAAATATCTAATGGGCCAAATTATGAAGGAAACTAGGGGAAATGCTAATCCGGAATTAGTAAACAAAATGTTAATTGAAGCATTAAATAACAAAAATTGATGAAATATATAGTATAATTAATATGAATGGAGATGAAGTTATGAAATTCATAAAAAAACATAAAATAGAATTTATCGCACTTTTAGTTATGATAATAATATGTGTATTAGGATATTTTGCAGTTAAACCTTTATTAGGGAATGATTCTAATAAATATGGTAATAGATTAGATGGCATTGAAGAAGTTAAAATATCAGATGAACAAATAAACAAAATGATATCAGAATTAGAAGATAAAAAGGATATAAATAGTGTTAAATATGATCTACAGGGAAGATTAATTTATATTATTCTTGAGGTTTCTAATGCAACTGCAGTTGATGTTTCTAAAGGATATGCAAATAAAATACTTGAATATTTTGATGATTCACAAAAATCATATTATGATATTCAAGTTATTGTAAAGAGTGATTCAGAAGAAAGTGAAGTTTATCCTATAATTGGTTCTAAACATAAAACAAGCACTAGTTTTGTTTGGGATAATAGGAGCAGTAAAAAGGAGAAATAAATGAATAAGAAAAAAATAGTACTCGTAACACTTATTACAACAGTTGTACTTGCTATAATAGGTTCTTTATGGTATTACTTAACAAAGGAAGATGATAAAACAGCACTTACTTTGATTGAAAAACAATGGATTGAAAAAAATAAAAATCAAATTTATGATTTTGGTATTCCTACTAATATACCAATGTTTACGAGTGGTGGAAGTGGCATAATATTCGATTTTATAAAGGATTTAGAAAATAAAACAGGATTAGTTATAAATGAGGTTTCGGATGATGGGACTAAAACTTATGATTATTCTATGAAAATTAAAAAATCTTTAGAAAAAAATGATATTTTAGTTTATAAGGATACTTATGCTGTTATTACAAAAAATAATATTAAATATAATGATTTAAGTGATATTAAAAATATGAATATTAATATTTTAAAAGGTGATGATGAAGTACTTGCATTTTATTTAGGTGATAATGAAAATTTAAAGATTAATGTTTTTGAAAACATAACAGATCTACTTGGTAGTATTTCTACTGATAATGATGCTATTGTTGTTCCAAAAACTGAATATTTAAATGATGTTCTTGCAAGTGATAACCTTAATATTTCATATAATTTGAATGATTTACCTGTTTACTATACTATTTCTCTTGGTAGTAATGATAAATTAAATACAATAATAACTAAATTTTATAATAAATGGAAAAAAGATGATTTTATAAAGAGTTATGATGATAATTTTGTAAGAACATATTTTGATGGTTCAAAAATATCTGCTTTAGAAGAACAACAATTTAAGAGTAAAAACTATAAATATGGTTATATAATTAATACTCCTTTTGATACTGTAATTAATAAAAATAATGAGGGTATTAATTATGATGTTATAAAGGGATTTGCTAGTTTATCCGGTATTACTATTGATTTTATTGAGTATGGTTCTTATGATGATTTAATTAAGGCTTTTAACAATAATGAGATTGATTTCTTTATGAATGGTAGTTCTATTAAATTAGATGATAATGTGTATGATACTATTTCTATTTATGATGAAAAGATAGTTATTGTTTCACATAATGATAATGATTTAATTATTGATTCAGTTAATTCTTTAAAAGATAAAGATGTATATGCTATTAAAAATTCAAAAATTGCCAATTATTTAGAAGAACGTGGTGTCAATGTAATAGAGAGTAGTAATACTTCTAGTATGCTTAATAAGCTTGATAAAAATTCGATAATTGCACTTGAAAGGGTAGCATATAATTATTATAGACAAAAGAATCTAAATGAATATAAGATAGATTATGAGTTTCCTTTAAAAAAAGAGTATAGTTTTACTTTTAAGGATAGTGAAGAAAACAAAGTATTTATGAATTTCTTTAATTTTTATTTATCTTATATTAATGAAAAGGTAACAATTAATAATACTTTATATAATTTAACAAGTATTAGGGAAAGTTCTAATATATTAGGTGAATTAATTGGTGTTTCAGTTATTTCTGGTTTATTGATTTTTGCTTTACTTACTTTAAAAGAAATAAAGAAAAAAGCTAAAGCGAAGTTTAAGAAAAAGTTATCAAAAGAAGAAAAATTGAAGTACATTGATATGCTTACTTCTTTAAAAAATAGAAATTATTTAAATGATAATATTAGTGTTTGGGATGAATCAGAGATTTATCCACAGGCTGTTATTGTTGTTGATTTAAACAATATTGCTTATATAAATGATAATTATGGTCATGCTGAAGGTGACGAGTTAATTAAGGAAGCAGCTAATATTTTGATTAAAAATCAACTTTCTAATAGTGAAATTATTAGAACTAATGGTAATGAATTTTTGATTTATTTAGTTGGTTATGATGAAAAACAAACAGTTTCATATTTGAAAAAGTTAAATAGGGCTTTAAAAGATTTATCGCATGGTTTTGGTGCTGCTAGTGGTTATAGTATGATTAATGATGGTATTAAGACTATTGATGATGCTATTAATGAGGCAACGATTGAAATGAGAACAAATAAGGAAGAAATGATTAAATGAAAATGTTTTTTAAAAAAGTAAAAAAGGGAATTAGAAAAATTTATGAGATAACACAAAAGCCAACAATGTTAATTCTTCCTGGTCAAATTGCTTTTTCTCTTTTTTTGTCTATTTTTCCTATTATTACTTTAATTGGTTTTGTTGCATCAAAATTTGATGTTTCATTGACTAATTTAATTGAATGGTTTGGTGGTGTATTACCCCCTAGTTTATCAAAATTTTTACTTATTCATGGTACTGCTAGTACTGGTAATATTATTGTTTTTACTGTTATTGGGTTTTATGTTGCTTCAAATGGTCCTTGGTCAATTTTAGTTGCTACTAATGCTATTTATGAGGTACCTCAAGATAATGAGATTAAAAGACGTGTAAAATCTATTATTATGACTATTATTTTAGTTTTTATGTTTATTGCTATTTCTGTTATATTAGCGTTTGGTAATCAGATTCTTAATTTTATTATGAATATTGAAAAAATACAGATGATTACTAAAACAATTTATAATTTATTTTCGTTTTTGAAATGGCCTATTATGGCATTGTTTATATTTTTTACTTTAAAAATTATCTTTGCAATGTTAATTCCACCTCATGTTAGTAATAAAACTACTAATTTAGGTACTTTATTTACTACATTGGCTTGGATGATTATTACAGCAATTTATAGTTTTTATACTATTAATATAGCAGATTATAGTGTATTTTATGGTAGTATTTCTACAATTATTATGTTTATGGTATGGATTTATATGTTATCATATGTTTTAGTTATTGGTATTAGTATTAATTCTGCTGTTTATATGCATAATAAGGGAGAACAAGAAAATTTAGAAAAATTAGTTTAAAGGAGTGCATTTTGTTGCACTTTTTCTTTTACTGTTGTATAATTGTTTTAGTAATGAAAGGTAGGTATGTATATGAATATTGTTGATAAGTCTATAAATAAAGATACATACATACATACATAC
>CAKPQS010000025.1 GCA_934179675.1 uncultured Bacilli bacterium | reverse complement strand
GATAGTAGTTATACTAAATTAATTAATAATAATATATATAGTGGATCTATAAATAGTAATACTAGTAGTAGTGTTACTATATATTATAATTCTGATACTGCTATAAATAGTGATATTTTAATAAAAACTAAAGGTACTATAATGGAAATAGCAACTATGAAGAATGGTAGCAGGGAATTTTGGAGTGATAATTATAGAACATATATAAGAACAATTACCTTTGGTAATGATTTAAGCAATTTACCAAGTGTATGTAGTGAAGAAAACTTATGTTGGGATATATCTGAAAGTGCAACTCAAAAAAAGAAAGTTTATGGTTATTTAGTTGATACAGGTTTAAAGGATAGTTATGATAATACAAAATCATTGTATAACCTATATATAGTAAGCGAAGCACCAATATTTGCACCATCAGATTGTAATAACATATTTTCGTTTTATAGATATGAATTTAGAAAATATATATCTAATTTAACTCAAATTAATTTTAATGATAATTTTAATACCTCGAATGTAACAAATATGGGAGGTATGTTTTCATGCCTTTTCTCCTTAATAAGTTTAGATTTGAGTAGTTTTAATACAGCAAATGTAACAACTATGCAAAGCATGTTTAGTAATTGTGAATTGTTAACAAGTTTAGATTTAAGTAATTTCGACACATCAAATGTAACTGAAATAAGATATATGTTTTCTGGCTGTTCATCCTTAACAAGCTTGAACTTAAATAATTTCAATACAGCAAAAGTAACAAGTATGTGGAATATGTTTCTTGACTGTTCATCCTTAACAAGTTTAGACTTAAGTAGTTTTAATACAATAAAAGTAAAATATATGAATGACATGTTTGAAAATTGTTCATCCTTGATAAATCTAGATTTGAGTAGTTTTAATACTGCAAATGTAACAAATATGGATAGAATGTTTTCTGGATGTTCATCCTTAACAAGTTTAGATTTAAGTAATTTTAATACTGAAAATGTAACAAATATGACCGGCATGTTCTATGACTGTTCATCATTAACAACAACAATAAATATAATGAATTCTTATAATATAAATTGCTCTCGAATGTTTGAAAATGCGGCAACTAAATCAGGATCTCAAATTGTAGTAAATTATATCGCTGATGCCTCAACTATAGTTGATAAAATGATTGCAACTAAATCACAAAACAGTAATGTTATAAAAGGAAATATAATTCCTTAATATTCAATTACAATAACAGGTAATGATGACATAAAATATGAATCTAATAGCAGAGCAAAAGGTGTAAAAGTAGCTTTAACATCTATATCAGGTAATAGTTATGTAACATCATTTAAAATGAATGGAACTATTATAAATGGAAATGAATTTATAATACCTGATACTGATGTAACAATAAGTGATATAGTAACAATATCATGTAAAACAATTGAGTCTGCACATAATCCATATCCTAATTCACAAGATAATGTTATAATTGGTGAACATACATTCGAAGGAGCAAAAAGTTTAACAGTTATACTAGACTATCAAACTGAAAGTACAAGCTATGATTATTTCTTAATATATGATTCTTCTTCTTCAACAACAGACATAAACAATAATAAAAAATATGGAGGAAATACTAGAACACAAGATACAATAACAATTAATTCTAACTATATTAAAATAACATTTACAAGTGATAGCAGCGGTAACAACTATTATGGCTTAAGAGCATTAGTAATCCCTAATTATTAATATATTTAGAGTCTGTCATGAAATGAAATATTTTCATGCAGAGGCTATTGAAAGAGTAGTTAAAATAAAAACTGATATTTAGAAATATTTTCTATTTATCAGTTTTTTCATTAATTTACCAGAAAAATTATAAATATAGATATTTATTGCGAGACTACTGTAACAATTTACAATAATCTTTGTAAACTTTTTCAGCAATCTCAAAATAATTTTTTTTTATAATTTAAAATCTTTAATATTATCATCAAACATATTTTTGCCATCAAAATAAGGTCTTACTTTAAATTTTGATATTTTAGCAATTACATCACTAGGAAATTGTTTGACTTTTTTATTGTAACTAGTAACTATATCATTATAATAATTTTTACATGCTTCTAAATCAATATTAGTTTCATTGATTTGAATATTTGTTTTAATAAAAATTTCATTTGTTTCTAAATCTTCATATTTATCTTTAAAACTTTCAAATTTAATTATTGCTTCTGTTAATTTGCGATCTAAATCAAAATTACTTATTTTAGCGTTTTTTAAATTTGTTACTTCTTCTAAAATATTTGTACCTGCATAAGTTTCAATTATTTTGATACATTTTGTAACTAAATCAAACTTTTTCCTTAAAACAGAATCTATTTTAGTTTCTACTTCGTTAATTCTAATTATATAATTTTGATAATTATTATATGTTATTACTATCCATAGTAATATTATAGAAATAATGCCCACTATAGTGGCTACAATTGTTAAAACATCCATTTTATTCACCATTTAAATTATATCATTATTTATTTTTTTATTCAATTAGTTTGAGGATAAAATTCACCACTTGTATTAATTTTTTCATTAAATTCAATATAATCTAAATAAATTATTAATAATAAATACCAATTACCATTAGTTGAATCACTTAAAATGATATGATCACGACCTGATTGTTCAATCACACCAGTAAATACTTTATCTCTAAATTCATTGGAATCGGGAAATGTCATGTGGATTCTTACCTTTTTTCCTCTGTTTAGTCTTAATATATTTTCAATATAACTTTGTTCAGTAAATTCGTCTGTATTTTGATTTGGTAATTTTGTATTTCCATAATATATTGGATTACTGGGATAAGTATAATTATTCATAAATGCTCCTTTCAATAAATTATATTGAATTAGTACTTTAAATATTATAAAAAAAAGTGTATAATAATCTTGGAGGATAGATATGAAAGTTAGAATTGGTGTTTCAAATAGACATATTCATTTAAAAAAAGAAGATTTTGTTAAATTATTTGGTAATGATAATTTAGAAATTGATAAAGAATTATATCAACCAGGACAATTTGCAAGTAAATGTAAAGTTACTATAAAAACAGATAAAAATGAAATTAATAATGTTCGTATAATTGGACCTTTTAGATCATATACACAAATAGAAATATCTAAAACTGATGCCTATACATTAGGATTAAATCCTCCTATTAGAACAAGTGGCGATTTGAATAATTCGGAAGTTGTAACATTAATTGGACCTAAAGGTTCTATCGTAACAAATGGATGTATTATAGCTGATAGACATATTCATATTAGTAAAGAAGATAAAGAAAAATATAATTTAAATGATACATTAAAAGTAGAAATTGGTGATATTAAAAAATCCATTTTATATGATGTTCATTTAAAAATAAGTCCTAATTCTAAAATGGAAATGCATATTGATACTGATGATGCAAATAGTAATTTAGTGAAAACGGGTGATGAAGGTGAAATTAAATAATAAAGGATTTGCGATATCAACAATGATTTATTCAATATTTTTATTGTTTTTAGTATTTGTTTCAAGTTTACTAGCACTACTATCTTACCGCAAAACTATATTTGATGCTCATAAAAATGCTATTTATGAAGAAAGTAGTAAAATGCCTATTATCGTTATTGATAATAAAGATTTATCTTACGAAGAAAAAATTAGGTTTAATTTAGAAAGTGGTGTTAGTTGTACAGACTGTAATATTGTTAGTATTACAATTGATGATTATGAAATTCCTAAAGAGGAATATAAAAATTATTTAGTTAATTTAACACCAGGTGAATATACTTTTGTTTATAAAATATCCAATGGTAAAAATGGTAAAGATGAAGAATTTTTTACTAGAATTCGTAAAGTTAAAATAATTAGTTAATATAAAATATTGACTATATAAAAAATATATTGTAAAATTTATAATGTAGGTGATAGAATGAAAAATGGATTTACTTTAGTTGAATTTATATCAATGACGGTAATAGTATCTGTTATGACACTTATTGCAACACCATTAGTTTCTAAAGAATTAAATGATGTTAAAAAAGATGAAGCAGTTATAAAATCTAATTTAGTAAAACAAAGTTTAAAAAATTATTATTATTCTAATAGTAAAGCTGCAACATTGGATTTATCAAATGCTGATATAATAAATACTCTTAATATTGGAAATGCTAATATCAAGGGAGGACAAGCTACTATCGATGGTAGTGGTAATATAACAAGTGAAATGATAATTGATGATTTTACTTGTACAATTTCAGGTAATACGGAAGAAATTTCGTGTTCATAAATAAGAAAGGAAGGAAATAATGAATAAGAAAGGTTTTACATTAATTGAATTGCTTGCTATTATTGTTATTTTAGCAGTTATTGCTTTAATAGGTACACCAATTGTAACAAGAATTATTAATACAAGTCGTATTAATTCTGCTGAACAAACATGTAATGGTGTTATTGATGCAACTAAAAATTTATATAGTATTGCTGTTTTACGTGATGCATCATTTGATGGCGTTACATTAACATTTGGCACAGAAGCTACAAATCCTACTATTGCATGGTCTAATGCATCATTTGATGGTGGTGGCATAACTTTCGATATGGATAAAACTAAACCAACAGCAGGTACAATATTTGTTACTCGTGATGGTAGCCTAAAAGGTGCCCCAATTACTGGTGAAGATGGTAATGTTACTTATGCTGATTCAGTTTTAACTGTAAATGGATATACTTGTAGCGCTAATATGGCAAATGAAAGTATTACATCTTATACATGTAAATAGAGACATATAAATTTATGTCTTTTTTTTTAATTTTTTTTATTGTATAATAAGGTGTAGGTGATTTTATGGAACAAAAAAATATTCGTAATTTTTCTATAATTGCCCATATTGATCATGGTAAAAGTACACTTGCTGATAGAATATTAGAAGAAACAGGAGCTTTAACAAAAAGAGAAATGCAAGATCAATTACTTGATAGTATGGATATTGAAAGAGAAAGAGGAATAACAATTAAATTAAATGCTGTTCAATTAAAATATAATTATAAAGGGGAAGAATATTATTTAAATTTAATAGATACTCCAGGACATGTCGATTTTACTTATGAGGTTTCAAGAAGTTTAGCTGCTTGTGAAGGAGCAATACTAGTAGTTGATGCTGCACAAGGAATAGAGGCTCAAACAATTGCTAATCTATATTTAGCACTTGAAAATAATTTAAAAATTATACCTGTTATTAATAAAATAGATTTACCAAATGCTGATCCTGAAAAAGTTAAAAAAGAATTACATGATGTTTTAGGTTTTGAAGAAAATGAAGTTATTTTAACAAGCGCTAAAACAGGTGTTGGAATTAAAGAATTAATAGAAGCAGTTGTTGAAAGAATACCTTGTCCAACTGGTAATTCTAATTCTAAATTACAAGCATTAGTATTTGATAGTTACTATGATTCTTATAAGGGTGTTGTAGCTCTAATAAAGGTTGTAAATGGCATATTAAAAGTTGGATCAAATATTAAAATGATGCAAACTAATAAAGTATATGATGTAGTTGAGTTAGGAAATCATACTCCAAAAGAAAAAAGTATCAATGAATTAAAAGCTGGTGAAGTAGGATATTTAAGTGCTAGTATAAAAAGTTTATCAGATTTAAAAGTTGGTGATACTATAACTTTATCAAATGATCCTACTGATAATCCTTTACCTGGTTATAAACAGTTAAAACCAATGGTGTTTTGTGGATTATATCCAATTGAAACAAATAAATTTGCTGATTTAAGAGAAGCTTTGGAAAAATTAAAACTAAATGATGCTTCTTTAGAGTTTGAAGTTGAAACATCAGCTTCTTTAGGATTTGGATTTAGATGTGGATTTTTAGGTCTTTTACACATGGATGTTATAATTGAAAGAATTAAAAGAGAATTTAATTTAGATATAATTGCAACAACTCCTTCTGTTATTTATAAAGTTACTAAAACAGATAAAGAAGTAGTTATTGTTGATAGTCCAATTCAAATGCCTGAAAAGGTTAAAATACTTAAAATAGAAGAACCTTATGTTATGACAAATATATTTGTTCCTTCTAATTATATTGGCCCAATAATGGAATTGTGTCAAAATAAAAGAGGAAACTATGTTTCTATGGAATACATAGATAATACAAGAGTAAATATTCATTATGAATTACCTTTATCAGAAATAGTATATGATTTCTTTGATAAACTAAAATCTTATACTAAAGGTTATGCTTCATTTGATTATGAATTAATAGGTTATAGAGAAAGCGATTTAGTAAAAATGGATGTATTATTAAATGGGGAAA
Organism: uncultured Bacilli bacterium; assembly: GCA_934179675.1. GTDB lineage: Bacteria > Bacillota_I > Bacilli_A > RF39 > UBA660 > CAG-884. Next base: position 5,539 of record CAKPQS010000025.1, on the reverse strand, counting down.
TAGTTGATGCATTAAGTATAATTGTTCATAGAGATTTTGCTTATAACAGAGGAAGAAATATAGTTGAAAAATTAAGAGAATTAATACCTAGACAACAATTTGAAGTACCAATTCAAGCTAGTATTGGTTCAAAAATAATTGCGCGTAGTGATATAAAAGCTGTAAGAAAAGATGTACTTGCTAAATGTTATGGTGGCGATGTATCTAGAAAAAGAAAATTATTAGAAAAACAAAAGGAAGGTAAAAAAAGAATGAAGATGGTGGGAAGTGTTGAAGTTCCTCCAGAAGCATTTTTAGCAGTTTTAAAAATAAATGATGACTAAAAGTGTTTATATACATATTCCTTTTTGTTCTAATATTTGTGCATATTGTGATTTTTGTAAATTGTTTTATATAAAAAAATGGGTTAATCCTTATTTAGATGCTTTAGAAAAAGAAATAATTTCTAAATATAAAGGAGATGTTATTGAAACAATCTATATTGGTGGTGGTACACCTTCTTGTTTAAATTTAGATGAATTAAAAAAATTATTTAGCATTATTGACATTTTTAATACTGATTTAAAGGAATTTACTTTTGAATGTAATATAGAAGATATTAATATAGAACTTTTAACATTTTTAAAAAGTACTAAAGTAAATAGATTGAGTATTGGATTAGAATCTACTAAAAAGAGTAATTTAGAATATTTGGGTAGAAAATATAGTATAGATTTTAGAAATAAAATTGAGCTTGCTTGTAAATATTTTGATAATGTTAATGTTGATTTAATTTATGCTTTAAAAACAGAAACATTAAAAGATTTAGAAGATGATTTGGATTTTTTGATTTCAATGAATATCAAACATATTTCTACATATTCTCTGATAATTGAAGAGCATACTAAATTTAGATTTGAAAAAAATATTGATGATGAAATAGATTATGAAATGTATAAATTAATAAATAAAAAATTAGCGAATTATCATCATTATGAAGTGTCTAATTTTAGCTTGGATGGTTATGAATCTAAACATAATTTAGTTTATTGGAATAATAATAAATATTATGGTTTTGGACTTGGTGCTAGTGGTTTTATAGATGATATAAGATATGAGAATAATAGAAATATTCTTGAATATATTAATGGTAAATTTTTAAAGGACTATGAAAAAATAGATGAATTGAAAGATATGCAAAATGAAATGATTTTGGGGTTAAGAAAATTAGATGGTGTTAGTAAAAAAAATTTTTATTTAAAATATGGAAAAAAAATAGAAGATGTATTTGATATAAAAGAATTATTAAATTCAAAAAAATTAATTGATAATGGTAAAAATATATATATTAGTTCTGATTATATTTATTTATCAAATGAAATATTAATTAATTTTATATGAGGAGGTTAAAAATGAAGTCGGATGTATTTAAAACAGAATTAGAATATATTAAAGATAATGAAATAAAAGAAAAAGCAATAAAGACAATTAATTTGCTCCCTGATTATTTTTTTGAGGTACCAGCTTCATCTACTGGTAAATACCATCCTTCTTTTTCACAAGGAGAGGGTGGATTAGTTAGACATACTAAAGCGGCAGTTAATATTGCTAATGAGCTTTTAAATCATAATTCAGTTATTGGAGATGCTTTTACACCAAAAGAAAAAGATCTTATGATCTTTTGTTTACTTGTTCATGATGGCTTAAAATCAGGGTTAGTTAAACAGGAATACACTGTTTTTGAACATCCTATTATTATTGGTAAATATATAATTTCTAATAATGATAAGATTGGTTTTAGTGATAAAGAACTTGAATTTATTGATACAACTATTAAGACACACATGGGTGAATGGACTCGTGATTATAATGGTAATGAAGTATTGGAAAGACCACATAATAAATATCAAAAATTTGTACATATGTGTGATTTTCTTTCTAGTAAAAAGTTTTTAGATATTAAATTTGATGGAAATGAGATTGTGAAATAATCTCTTTTTTTCTTATTTTTTCTTCTATGCATGATCCTGCATAAGATCCTATGCTGGCACCTAGGCAAAAAGAAAATATTTTAAAATAATCATTTTTAAAATTAATAATTGTTAAACCAGCAGATATTGTCCATACTAAGGTTACAATTCCTTGAAGAATTGCGCCTAGTATTTTTCTTCTATGGGCGACTAATATTAGTCTTAATGTTCCTAGAGTATTTTCGATAAATTTAAATAAAAATATTATAATATATATCATATTAATATTATGGTTATTTGTAAGAAAAATATTTAATTTATTTTTTTAGATTCTTTATTTTTCTAAATTATAAAAATAAAATGTCTTTGTTAATGTTTAAAAATATGATACAATGATTGTGGAGGAATGGTTTATGAAAAATTTTGGTAATTTAATATGGGGTATTTTGTTTATACTAGTTGGATTGATTGTTGGATTAAATGCTTTTGGTGTGACTAGAATTAATATATTTTTTGATGGATGGTGGACTTTATTTATTATTATTCCTTGTTTTATTGGTTTAATTAAAAATAAGGATAAAACAGGAAGTATAATTGGTCTTTTAATTGGTATTGTATTACTTTTGTGTTCGTTTGATGTTCTTAATTTTGAAATTGCTTGGAAATTAGCTTTACCTGCTTTGTTAGTGCTAATTGGATTATCAATTATTTTTAAAAATGTATTTGGTTATAAAGATTTTAAAATGATTGAAAATTTAAATAAAGAAAAAAGTGATGGTGTGTGTTCGACATTTAGTTCAGAAAGTATAGATTATACTAATGAAAAATTTGTTGGAACTGATTTAACTGCTGTTTTTGGTTCAATAAAATGTGATTTAAGAAAAGCAATAATAGAAAAAGATGTTGTTATCAATGTTAGTGCTACGTTTGCTGGGGTTGATATATATATACCTGAAAATGTAAAGGTGAAAGTTAAATCTACTTCTATATTTGGTGGTGTTGATGAAAAGAAAAAGAATGATGTATTGGATGGTCCAGTTATTTATATTAATGCTACTTGTATGTTTGGAGGATTAGAAATTAAATGACAGGGTTTCAAAAACTAATTAAATTATTTGGTCAGTTATTAGCAATTTTTTTATCATTAATAATTATATTTACTATAATTATGGGAATATATGAAATAGGAACTTTTATTAGTGCTAGAAAAGATAATAATAGAGAAGATGTAAAAAATATATCATGTAATAATTATAATGGTTATTTTGATGAAATTATTATAAATACAATTTATAGTGATTTGGAAGTTGTGAGTTCAAATAAGTTTAAGATTGAGGCCAACAATAATATAAAATGTAAATTATATAATGATACTATTAAAATAGAAGAAAAAAGTAGATGGAAAAGGAATAAAATTGTGGTTTATTTGCCGGAAACATCTAAAATTAAGATTGATACTGGTGCTGGTAGTTTATATATTGCCAAAATTCGGGCTAAAAATATAACTTTAAGTTTAGGTGCTGGTTTAACAACTATTGAAAATCTTAATGCTGAAAGTGCTAAAATAGATACTGGTGCTGGTAAGTTAGTAATTGAAGATAGTACTTTTAATGATTTTGATTTTGATATGGGTGTTGGGAGTGCTGATTTAAGTGTTAATGTAATTAATAAAGCAGATATTGATGCGGGATTTGGTACATTAAAATTAAATTTAGTTGGATTGAAAATGGATTATTTGTTAAATGTATCGAAGGGAATAGGTAATATTATAGTCGATGGAAATGATATTAGTAGTGATGAGGTTATCGGAAAAGGTGAAAGGAAAATAAAAATTGATGGTGGTATTGGAACTATAAAAGTTAATTTTAGTTCTAAATAAAAAATAGACTATTATGAAATTAATTCATGATAGTTTTTTTTAATATGTCTATAATATAGTTATGTTTAATTAGTTTTTATTGTATGATTCTTTTAAAATTAATAATGATATAATTGATGTTTAAAATTTAGCTATTGGAAATATCCACTAGATTATTGTTGTTACATTATTTGATTTCGTGAATAAATATGCTAATGGGAATACAAATATAACTAATCTTAATAAAGAAATAATTAATGGTTTTAGGGCATATCTTATTGATTGAGGGATGCTTTGAATGGCTACAGAGATACTCATGAATATAAAACCTATACTAGATATTTTGAGTGCTGTTGTACATACGTTTATTATTTCTTTATTTGTGTCACTTGCAGGACCAAAAAGTTTTGCTAATGGATGGGCGAATATTTCAAATGCTATTGATATTATTAATGTTACTATGATAGTATCAATAATTCCATATTTAATGCAGTCATCAATTCTTTTTTTATTTTTCATTCCGGATAGTATTGAAATAATTGTATTTGATAAGCCAAAGACTGAAAATAGGGTGATTTGTTGGATTTTGTAATATATGCCAAATGATCCTACTAATATAGTTTGATTTGTTGATGCTAAATTTAATATTGCATTCATTCCAGACATCATAATTGCTAGTAATGTTTGCATTAATGTTGCTGAAAGTCCAATTTTATAAATTGCTTTGATTAATTTTATATTTGGTTTTAAATATTTGATGTTACTAGATATTTCTTTATTTTTTTTGTAATGAAAATACATTTCTATATGAAAATGTAGTCAAGGATTATATTTATAATTGCACCTGTTATTTGGGCTATTGTTGAGAGTGTTGTTTTTCCTGTTGCTATCAGTAGTCTTTCATATATTGTCTAAATTGTTGAGCCTAATGAAAAACATGTACAAATTTTTAAATATGTTGTTTCTATTTCTATAATTTCTTTGTTTTTGGTGAATAGGGAAATAAAACAGTTTGAGGCAAATAATCCGAATAATAAAAATATTACGAATATGCATAAGCTTAAGAAGATACCATTACCTGCTGTTTGATTTGCTTTTTCTTTGTCGTTTTCACCTAAACTTTTTGATAGTATGGCATCATTGGTAAACCCATTTTTATAGTTAGTTTATTTATTGTCATGGTTGCCATTTTATTTTGTTTTTCTTGCTTCATAATTCCTCCTTAAAGACGATAAAAAGGGCAAAATCCTCAACTGGATTTATGCCCTTTATTAAAAGCCACTATCTTATGTATTAAATTATAGTATATTTTTTTTAAATTTTCAAATGTAAATTGAAAAAAATTTTTATTTTTTTGGTAAAAAGGGTATTGGCAATTATAAAAAATGTGCTATAATATTATTACAAGTTTTTGTCTTGTTAGCTCAGTTGGTAGAGCAACTGACTCTTAATCAGTGGGTCTAGGGTTCGAGTCCCTAACAGGACACCAGTTTGTTTATAAAATCTAGTTTTTTCTAGATTTTTTTTAAAATATATTGCCAAATTAATTGTTTTATGGTATATTAATTAAGTCGTTTGAGAGTATGTTTATTTTTTTTAAACGAATAAAAATATAAATTTTTAAATAATTTTTAAAAAAAGTATTGCAATATTAGAAAAAATATTATATACTTAAGTAGCACGTGGGCTTATAGCTCAGTTGGTTAGAGCGCTCGTCTGATAAGCGGGAGGT
>CAKPQS010000024.1 GCA_934179675.1 uncultured Bacilli bacterium | reverse complement strand
AGTAACTTTATAGTATTTAATATAAGAGAATTAATGAATTCTGATAGTAATATAAGAAATGCTTTATTCTTTAATATTTTAAAATATGCATGGAGTTTAACACTAGATAAAAGCGTAAATACTGTTTTAGCAGTTGATGAAGCACACGTATTATTAGGCGGTAACAATGCTTTGGGTGCTGAATTCCTAGCACAAGTACAAAGAAGAAGCCGTAAATATAATACTGGTACTATAATAATAACTCAACAACCAAGTGATTTCTGTGCACCTGATGTATTAATGCACGGAAAAGCTATATTTGATAATGCTTCATATTATTTAGTAATGGGACTTAAAAAACAAGCAGTTGAAGATTTAGGTTATTTAATAGATTTAAATGATAATGAAAGAGAAGGTATCAAACGATATAATCAAGGTGAAGGTTTACTTGTTTGTGGTAGTAGAAGAATGCAAATAAATGTTGTACTTACTGATGCCGAACTTGATTCATTCGGAAGTGGAGGAGGACTATAGAAATATAGTTTTTCTTTTGATGTAAAATTATTTTAAAATTTATGATTTTTGGGTATTAAAAAAAATTATCTTGAATTTGACTATCTTTTATATGTGTGGTATGATTTATACAACTTAAGGGGGTATATATTATGTTAAAAATATTAGGTGGAATTTTTAAAATACTTTGGATAATTGTTAAAGGTTGTTTTAATGGTTTATTAAATATATTAAAATATTATTATCTTGCTGTCATAGGAACATGTAAGATTTTAGGTATATCAGCAATACCTAATCATTTAGTAGCATCTTTATTAGCGATCTTTGTATATGTTGCTTATTATGTAGCAATGGTAATTGTTCCAGAACTTATAATATATAATACTGGTAAATTAACAAAAAAATATAAAGAATTAAAAACAGAAGAAGAAAAAAAAGAATATTTAAGTAAAAGAGCACTTCCAGTTTTAAAATTAGTACTAACAATTAAGAATGCCCTTTCAAATAGACAAGCAAAAGAAGATTCAATAGTTATAGAAAATTTACCAACTAATTCATCAAATGAAATTATCGAAAGCTTAAAAGATGAATTAGAAGAAAATGTAGAAAAAACTGATGATGTTAATGATGATAAAATAATTGAAAATGAAAATAATATTAAATTATTATATACATCTAATATAATTGGTAATGTTTTAAGAAAAAATATAGTTACAAAAAGAAAATTGCTAAATGATGAAAAACCATTTTTAGTTGATTTTTCATCAGTACCTCCTAAAGAAGTAATTACAGGAAATGAATGTAACAATATTATTTTATCCAAAAATGTAAAAGGGCAAAAAATAGAAATATTATTAGAAAACCCTGAATTATTAAATAATCCAGAATTATATGAAAATTTAACACAAGATGAATTAAAAAATTTAAAAGCATTATTAATGCAAGATATAAATTATCAGACTAATTTAAAAAAATTTTTTGCAATGAATAAAAAAGCATTAGAGTATAAAAAAATCTAATGTTTTTTTAATATAGGTTTTTTTTTTCTAAAAAAAATGTTATAATATGTATTATAAAAGGTGATATGTATGGCTAAAGACAATGATGCTATTGAAAGAATTAGAAATAATCAAAACAGAATACAATCGACAAATTTAACTAACCAAGAAAGTCAGTTTTTTAATAATGAAAATAATATTGGAAAATATGAAGAAATTGAAGAAGGTAGTAGTGGCACAGCTACAGGAGCAGGTTTTACAAACAAAGTAAATTTTTTAAATCTTATAAAAAAAGGTAAAAAAATTGGTAAATATGTAGGAATTGCTATAGTAGCATTAATGATATTAATGGTTGTTGTAATTGCAACAATATTCACAAATGAAGATTGGAAAGGTTTCTTTCTAACAGATAATGTTAAAAATGGATCCTCATCCAATGGATCATCAAGTTCATCCATTAAAACACCATCAGGAACAAAAACATCACTAGCAACAATATCTGATATATATAAATCAACATTAATTGAAAACGAATCATTTTTTGCTGATTTAAAAAGAGTTGCAAAAAACTATACAGATTATGCATTACCAGATGGAACAGATTTATTTGATGGTGAATTTGATATTGCAATAGTTGCCGCAACTATCCATTATAATAAATTTATATCAGACGCAACAGTTTTAAGTGGAGCTTTTAGTAGTGCTCGTTCACAATCTAATATGGGAATGGCAACAACAAGAAGATTAAGTCATATACCAACTTACGAAGTAAAAAGTTTTTATGAACTTGCATCTATTACTTTGGGAACAGATTTAGGAATACCAGAAGAACAATACAGAGGAATAACAGGACATTTGGTTGGATCAAAAGTACAAAGTATATGTTTGTCTAAATCAGATGCCAAAACATATTTATCAAATGGTAGAATAGGTAGTTATGATTTACTTGATTCAATAATAATCAAATATGAATCATTATATTATTCAGGAGCACCATCATCTAGTGAAAATGATTATACAAGAACATTAAAAAGAAGACTTGACGCTTTACGTGAAAACGGAACATTTTCAGATTATTATGATACAAGCGAGTATGACCCAGATATAGAATGTGGTGGAAAAACAGCTGTTCATTTTGTTTCAAAATATATGAATTACGAAACTTATGCAAAATATTTATTAACAGAATATGTACCAGAAAATTACTTGGAATGTGTTGATTGTAAATCATCAAATAAAAGAAATGATTCAATAGAAATAACTAAATCAATATTTGATAATCGAAACCAATTTGTAAGTTATTATTATGATGATGAAATTATTGATGTTCAAAAATTTCCTAATGGTGATTCATTAACAACAACAAAATCAGAATATCAATTACCAGATGAAATAAAAAATAACTTTACATCTCCATTTGGATTAAGTACAAAATGTACAATATCAAGTGGTTTTACATCAAATAGAACAGGATATTCACACTATGCTGTGGATGCTTATGCTAATGATAGAACATTATATTCTGTTGCTGATGGTGTAGTAATTGCGACTGTTTCTAATGTAAGCTATAGTTTAAATGTTACGAATGGTGTCTGTTTAGACTCTAATGGAAATATTGATAGCAGAAGTGCTGGTAATTATGTTGCAATAAAACATACCATTGATGGCAAAGATTATGTTTCATATTATATGCACATGGAAAATGTTATCGTAAAACCAGGACAAAAAGTTAGCAAGGGTGAGAAAATTGGGCTTGAAGGAACAACTGGATGTTCAACAGGATATCATGTCCATTTCCAATTAGTATCAGGAAGTACTAGATATGATCCAACATTACTATTTTCACAATGTGCTGGAGCAAGTATTGTAAATTATTCATCTACTAGTATGACGGAATTCTTAAATAATACATTTAAAGATTATACATATACAAATATTAATGGCTGTAATGTTAAAGTTTACGATGACAAAGAAGAAAAATCATATTCAGCTATGACACTCGAAGAATATGTAGCAGGTGTTGTTAATAATGAAATGCCAGGAAGTTATAACATTGAAGCATTAAAAGCACAAGCTATAGCAGCGAGAAGTTTCCATGTTGCTAATTCAAACTATTGTTCTAAAAGAGGAATAACTCAAAACAATGAAAACTATCAAACATTTTCTAAAGTTAATCCAGATAAAGATGCAAATGATAATGCCGTTATACTTGCAACTCGTGATACAGCTGGAATGCTAGAATCATATGCAAATGGAGTATATGCAACAGAATATGCTAATTTCCCTTGTGAAATCGTATATAGATGTACTGATCCAGATCGCTATGAACCATATTTTGTAAAATCTGTTAATGCTGTTACTTGCCGTGATAAAATATATGGAACATTTGATTCAAGTAAAGTCTATAAAACAAGTAATGGTGAAGAAGGAACAAAATCAGAAACAGCATGTCCTAAAGATGGTAGTAAAGGATCAATATATTATTGTGGTAATACTAATTATCCAAGACAATTTAGAAATCAATCTAATATAGTTGGTGAAGTAGGAGGTTGTGATGAATTAAGTGTTGAATTAAAACCACATGCTTCTTATGGTGCAAGATACAGAACAATAGCTGTTCCTCATAAATGGATAAAAGTTGGAACAACAGCAGTATATCAAGGATCATCATGGCAAGAAGATTGTTCACCATTCTATGGTCATAATAGGGGTATGTCACAAATACTTGCTAATTATTATGCTGTTCATTATGGATGGAACTATAAAAGAATACTTTCATATTTTTACAATCAAAAAATTGGCTATAATTTAGTAACTATTGAAACACCAACAATTTTATTAGATGATCAAACAGAATATGAAGCAAATGATTATAATGGAAGAATTACTATGACTGTTGGAAATCGTGATCTTTTAGTACCTGTTGATTTTTATGTAGCAGGTATGCTATATAGTAATTTTGGTGCCAATACAAACTCTAATTTATTAAAAGCACTTGCTATATCAAATAGAACATTAGTTTATAATAAAACACAATGGGGACATGATAAAATAGTGCCTTCTGGACAATATTCATTTGAATATACCAATAATAAAACAATATATGATGCTATAAATGCTACTAAAAATACATTATTAGTAGATAGTGAAGGTTATATAACACCAACAGGATATTATCATACAGGATCTGACGGTACAATTACCAAAACTGGTAAAGAAACAACAATTACTTATGAACTTGGTTATCAATATAAAGATGATACACATAAAGTAATGATCAAATATGATGAAAATTTTTATAATTTATATAGTGGTTTATCAAGTGGTAATATTGGTATAATACATGATGTTGCAACATATATGACAAATAATTGGTATTTTGTAAATCATTTTGAAATATTAAAATTCTTCTATGGAGAAGATTATAACGTAGTAGATATAAATGGAATGAGTACCAAAGGTGATATTAAAGATGAAAATGAAAATATAATTAAATACCAAGGTGGTACAATAAATATTAATTCAGCAGCTCTTGATGCTTTAAATTCAGATCTAGAAAATTATGTAAGTGAAAATGGTTATGGAACAATTAATGGTGTTGTTGCAGCAGCTGAATGGTTATGGAGACATGCTCAAGGTGATGGTGAACTTTATGTACCTTATGTACTTGGTGGTCAACATCCACCAATCCATGGTATTAATTCAGCATGGTATAATTCAGATAATTTAACAGATGGTGTCGATTGTACTGGATTCTTGTTTTGGAGTTTTAAAAATGGTGGATATCCAAGTATAACTTTTTCAGGAATGAGGAAAAGATTACAAGATATTGGTCAACTTAACCGTAAATATTATTATGATTTTGAAGAATCAGATGTCAAAACTAAAGGTATTCCACTTATTGATTTTATAGATGAAATTGCACCAGGTGATGTATTATGGCATTATCAAGGAGAAGTATATAATGATTCTAATGGTAAAGGAAGTACTTATGCTCATGCTGCTATTGTATATGAAGTAGATAGAGATAGTGGAACTATTACAATTATTCATGCAGGATTTAACTATAAATCTGGAGATAAAATTACTGGTATTAAAAAAGCTGTAATTAATGCTTATACTGGTCAATATTCTGATACTGGCCATAGTCATACTTATACGGCTGTTATTAGATTTTCACAAATTCCAGAAGGGTGGTTAAGATGAAAATAATTATAATTATTTTATGTTTATTATTATCTGGTTGTAGGATAGATTATAGTTTAAAAATCACAAATGATAATAAATATGTTGAAAAATGTGATTTATTAAAATATTTGCCAAATGGTGATTCAACTTATAATTCAGAAGATGGTGGCGAAAGTTTTGATATTGTTGAAAGTTTGAGGAAACAAGCTCGTGGTAAATTAAATACAATGGCCTATTCTAGTTATAAAATAACAGATATTCAATCTGCTAATTATAAAGGTATTAGAGTAGCTAGAACATTTGATGGTGTTGCTTCATATAATTCTAATTTATTAATAAAGGAATTATATAATAATTTTAGTATTAATTTGGATAAAAATATTGTAACTCTATCAGCTAAAGGATTAAAGAAAGATAGTATTGAATATAAATATGATTCAATAGGTATGCAAGTAGATAATAGTACAATTACTATTGAATTACCTTATAAAGTGTTAGATAATAATGCTGATAATATTGATAAAAATAAAAATATTTATACTTGGTATATAAATAAAGATACAACAGAAAAAGATATACTTTTACAATATGATGTTGATAGTTTATATGCATTAAATATTAACACCATTGGAACAAAAATTAATATGACAGTTGTTTATATTATACTTGTAATATTGATTCTTGTTATTGTAGGCTATTTTGTATATAAATATATTAAAAAAGTATATGAAAATAAAAATAAATTTTAAATTCCTAGAAATAGGAATTTTTTGTATAATAAAAAGAGCATAAGCTCTTAATTTTCTTTTTCTGCAATTACTTCATTATATTTTGCTAAAATAGCATCAGTGAACATTTTTCTAACTTCGCTATTAATTGGATGGACGATATCACGATGTTTTTGATATCCTTCTTCTCCTTCTTTTTTGTTTTCTTTACGGTCAGGCATTGCAACAAATAAACCTTTTTGACCATTAATGATTCGTATTCCTGTAATTACAAGTCCATCATCAATATAAGCTTCAGCGAAAGCTTTTAATTTTGGATTTTCTTTTTCAACAGGATATACATTTACTTTTGTTATTTCCAAGATTATCTCTCCCTCCAGTATAGATATTCTATACAATATAAATATATCAAAAAAGGTAAAAAAAGGCAATTAGTTTTTAACTTTTAATGCTTATTTTTACATTTTTTGTTAAAACATCTGCATAAGAAAATGATTTTTTTATTCCATTTGTTTCAATTAAAAAAATTTTATTATATGTTTCTTTAATAATACCATTATATTTTTCATATTTATTTCTTCCTAGATTATATTTTACTATTGCTTGTTTTCCTATTAATTCTTCAATGTTATTTTTTACATTTTCGATCATCTAGGATACCCCATATACATTGTTCCTTTGGTTATTATACCACCAATACCATCAGAACCATATTTAGTATTTTCGAGTATTTCTTTTAAATTAATTTCTTTAGTTGCATCAGACATACTTATTTTAGTTGCAATTATTGCTGGATCTAATGCATGAATATTTATCCTTTTAGGACTTGAAGCAAAATTGGCACCAGCCTTTATTAATTCTTCATAATCCGATTGACAAGCACCAGCTATAATAATTAATTTTTCATGACTTTTTTCATAACTTCGAGCTTCTCTTATTGCATCAGCAAAATTTTGACTATTTTTATAAATATTTTTATTTTTATTATAAGCATCATGACCAGTTATTACAACAATATTAGGACTAAATTCTATTATTAAATCTTTTATTTTATACTTTATTTCATTTTCATTTATACATTTTCCAGTAGCCCAGATACTAGCATCTTTATAGTATTTTAAACATCTATTTAAATAATCCATATCAGCATCTATATGTAATATTTTACCAGGCATATAAAAATAATCTTCGCGTTCTTCTAGTTTAGGTTTACATGCTGTAAAATTTTCTCTTGCTTCATTTTCTTTTTTTAAATCTTCAATAGGTGCATCAGCAACTAGTCTTTCATTTGCACCCTTTAAAATATAATTATTATTTTCTATTTTTGTTATTATAAAAACAATATCATTATCATAAGAATATCTACTAACGAAATCTCCTTCCTTAAACATATAAATCACCATTTAAATATATGTTTAATATTATTTTATATGTTTATTTTAAATACATTTCATATATTTTTTTTGTTATATTATAAGAAATTCTTTGATTTATATTACTTCCATAACTATTACCAAATGATATATCAGGCGCAACTATTGAAAAAGCATATTTAGGACTATCATAAGGAAAATAGCCCACAAAAGTTTTATTAATTGTTGGTGTATCTACAATACCATCATTATTGGAATCAGTAAATGTTTCTGCAGTTCCTGTTTTGCCAGCACCTTTATAATATATATAATTAACACCAAGTCCATTAATTGCTGCTTCTCTAAAACCTAATTTAACACGATCTAAATATTTTTTTTCTGTTTCAATTTCATTTAAAACAGTATCTTCTATTATTTTATCATTTATTTTTTTAACAATTTTTAATTTATATCTTTTACCAACCGCTAAACTACTTATATATTGAGCAAGTTCAATAGGAGTATAAGTATCATATTGTCCAATTGCTAAATCAAGTAAAAAACCGGGTAGAGTACTTGTACCTTTTATACCTGTTACTTCATCAAATTCAATTCCTGTTTTACTACCTAATCCAAATGAATTAAATACTTTACGATATATATTAAAAGCATTTTTATCAATTGATAATGGTTTATTATATTCATATTTACCTTTTCCTACATTAATTGCTGTTCTAAATTGATAAGTGTTTGATGAATATTTTAAGGCATCAATATCATTTATGTAGCCCAAATAGGTCCAAGAACATTTATTTATTGTTCCAATTTTTAAACATGTATCATATCTTTTTTCACCAATTTTTAAACTATTAGTATTATATCCTACAATATGTGAAGCTCCTTTTACAACTGATCCTGATGTATAAGAATTTAAAAATGTTCCAGGTGTATAATCGTATACTTTATATCCTGTAGTTGTTTTTATTATTTGTTTACCTGATATTGCTAAAATGTCACCATTATTAGGATCAACAATAACAACAAATATTTTATTAAAATATTTAGTATTATATTCTTTTTTTGTTTTTATTAATTCTTCTTCTAACAAATTATCTAAATAATTTTGTAAATCAATATCTATTGTTAAATAAATATCATTTCCTTTTTTTCCTGGCTCAATAAGTATTAAATTACCATCTTTTATTTCATATTTACTTTTATGCCCTTTTAAAGTATTCTCATATATTTTTTCCAAATAACTAACTCCTACTTTATCACTTAAACTATAACCATTATTTAAATAATATGCTTTATTTTCATATGGAATACTTGCTATATTGCCAATCAAACTTTTAAATGATGATTCATATTTTCTTTTCCAATCATTATTAACTAATATACCATTTAAATTAGCAGATATTAAATATACATATTCTTTATCATTTATATCTTTTTTTATTAATTTTGGAGCAAAAGAATATCCTGTATTCATTAAATAATAAATATAAGCTGTTTTTTTAGTTAATTCATCATCATTATATTTAGATATTTTTAAAAAATTTTCATAATTATTTTTTGATAAAGTTGTATAATCTATATCAATATTTTTAGCAAGATTATAAGCTATTTCAATTTCTTTTTTTAATGTGTTTTCAGAATTTTTTATATAATATAATGTTTTAATAGCTTCATTATCAACAATTATTTTATTATTGCGATCATATATTTTACCTCTAGGTACAGATGGACTATACCAAAATGTATGGGTATTATTGTAAACATAACTTATATATTTATTTTTATCAATTATTTGAACAAAAAATAATTTAGTTGTTATTATTATAAAAACTAAAAAAATAGTTATTTTTAATACTTGAAATTTTTTTTTCATATAATTCTCCTATTATTATTTTGATTTGCATTTATAAATTTATACGGCATATATTTAAATGGTGATCAAATGATTAAAAAAATGATTGAAAATTATATATATAATATGAAGAATATTGATGTTAAAAATTTTGCTTTAAAAAATGATATCATTTTAAATGATAATGAAGTAGAGTATATTTTAAATGTAATAAAAAAAAATTACCATATTTTAATATATGGTAATCCTGAATTAATTTTTAATGATTTAAAAAATAAATTTCCTTTAGAAACTGTAAATAAAATAGAGAAGTTATATATAGAATTTAAATCTAAATATTCATCATATTTGAATTAAATTCTTTTTTTCTTATCATTTCTATTTCTTCTTTATAAGGAGCTTTTTTATTTATATAAGGTGTTTCTAATATTTTAGGTATGTTTTTTAATCTCTCATTATAAATAACATTTATTAAATTTTCGAATCCAATAGTTCCAAAACCAATGTTTTCATGTCTATCTTTATGAGAATTTATAGGATTTTTACTGTCATTAATATGAATACATCCTATTTTATCAATACCAATCAATTTATCAAATTCATCTAAATATTTATCAAAATTATTTATATCAATCCCCGAATCATTTAAATGACATGTATCTAAACATATACCAATATGTTCTTTATCTTTTATATTATCGATTATTTGTTTTAATTCTGTAATATTCACACCACATTCTGTTCCTTTACCAGCCATTGTTTCAAGTAAAACTACAATATTTTTAAAATCGATTTGATTAAGTGCATTTACAATATTATTTATTCCAGATTCTATTCCTTTACCAATATGACTCCCAGGGTGCAAAACTATTTTGGTTACATTTAATTCACTTGCTCTGTTTATTTCTTCTTGTAAAAAACGAATATTAAAATCCATATTATTAATATTAGCAAGATTTATAATATATGGAGCATGTATTATAATATTTTTTATATCAATATTATTTTCTTTCATTTTTTGTTGTGCTTCAATAGTTAGTTCTTTGTTAATAGAACATCTATTTGTATTTTGTGGTGCTCCTGTATAAAACATAAATGTATTTGCATTATATGATAAAGCTTCATTTAAACTTCCTAAAAGTTGTGTATCTTTAGTAAATGATACATGAGATCCTATTATTAAATTCATATTTTTTTCCTTTCTATAAATGCACTCAAGTAATCAAATGCAAATGAAAATGTATTTGCAAGAAAAATTGAAAATGGTGCTACGTTATATGGTGATATAAATCTTAATATTGTTAATGTAATACCAATAAATATCCCATAAAATATTTTTCCTTTTTTTGTCGCTGGACTATAAAAATCTGTTGCTAGTATTGTTGTAATAAATATTGTACCTCCTGTTAGTATAAAATATATTGGAAACCAAACACTATCATTTATTAAACCTATTAATAATGTTATTATAATTATTGTTAATAAAGAAGATATTGTTATTTGATATTTAATATCTTTTTTTATGTATAAATAAATAAATGCTAGTATTGATATTAAAGGACACATTAATTCAGAACCGTTTAATAAAAGATTTGAAAATCCTTTATTACTTGTTATTAGAAAATTATAATCAATTGGATTCATTGGTATTATTTCTAAATATTGACCTTTACACACTATTATATTTATTATTATATATACTAAATAGGATAGAATTGTTAAACTATACCATTTTTTGAATATTAGTTTATGAAATATATATCCTATAACTGTTGATATAATTATTATATAAATTGGTGTATTAATATTTAATAAAAATGGAAAATATAATATTCCAAATATTTCAAAATTTTCTTTTATTATTTTTTTAAAATTCTTATCTTTAAGAGAAAATATTAGCTCTAATAATAATACTATTATAAATGGTATAAATATTATTTTTAATGCTTGAAGACCATTTTTATATAAAGCATAAGCTAAAAAAGGAATAAAGACTATTAAATAACTCATCATTATTTTTTTATATGTTTCTTTACTATGGACAAAAGGACCTGTATATTCTTTAAATTCGTTCATTTTCTTTCGCCTTTCTAATTCTTTCTTTTAGATTTCTATTTGATGGGCATATATAAGAACATAAACCACAATCATCACATAAATTAATATTCAATTTTTGAGGATTTTTTGAGTGCAATATTAATAATGGATTTAATCCTTTAGGACAAATACTTATACATTTTCCACATCTAATACATGGTTTTTCTTCTAAATCGAAATTTGCTCTTAAAACAGTTATTCCATTTGTATCTAGTCCTAAAATATAGTCATCTGTAGGCATTGATATTCCTTTTAATGCTCCTCCAGATATTAAAAACATATTTTTTTTATTAAATCTTTTAAATCCACCAATATATTCTATTAAATCTCTAGCATTTGTTCCATTTTTAATTAATATGTTACAAGGATTTTTAATACCATTTCCACTTATAGTTATAATTTTTTGCATGAATGGAATATCGTATCTTATTGCTTCATAAATAGAATATATTGTTGAAATATTTAATTTTAAATCATTGTTTTCTTTATAGTTATGCATAATTTTAATTCTATCATAAGTACCAATATAATTATTTAAAGCATTTTTACTTATATTATCATTTTCATCTAATAATATGATACATTCTTCTGATCCTGTTATTTTTAACATGTTATCTAATAGATCAAGTATTTCATCAGGATGTGCTTTTATTAAGGCACTTGATGCTGTTATATATGTATCATCTTTAGAGTCAATAACAATATTTTTGTAGCGTTTATTAAATAATTTATATATAATTTTATCATTTTCATAAATAGAATATTTTTTTAAATTGTTTATAAATTCATCTAATGTTAAATTAAAATTTTTATTTTCATTTCTTTTATATCTATATGCTTCTTTAAAATCATTTTTAATTTTTAAACATTTTACTATAGTTTTATTATGATATAGTTTTTCTTGAATATCTTCTATTGTTCCTGATATACAAGAATATATATTTAATTTAGTTTCATCTCTTTTTCGTGCAACAGCATCACCTTTATATACATAATCACCTTTTTTTACAAGTAATGTTATATCATTTGATCCAGCTATAAAAAGAGGTAAATAAATATATTCTGGTTTTAAATAAAAATTTAATGGTCCATTAGACATTTTTTTATATTCATTCATATTTCATCATCCAATAAATAGTATATCATAAAATTTTAAATAAAAATATTAAAAAATCACGAAAATTTATAATTTATGGAAAAATGGTAAAACTAAATATGTAAATTCTTTAAAAGAATAATTGACAAATTTTGTTATATAGTTTACAATTATAATTGTAGAGTAGTGAGGAAAGTAAGGTGTCCAATGAAAGAAAAAAGAATATACTTATTTATATTATTAGGCATGGCTGTTTCTCTATTAGGAATTGCTGGTGCTTCTTATTCACTCTATAAATCTAGTCCTAAGGGTACAACTATGGGATCTATTGCGAATTGGAGTTTTAGTGTTAATGGTAAACCAACTACATTTTTAATTAATATGGGTACTAATGCTAAAAATACTCAAAATGGTATGATAGCTCCAGGTTCTTATGGTGAGTTTGAACTAAATCTTGATGCTAATGGGACAGATAGTGATGTTTTTTACAAAATTAATTTTCAGAATTTAAAAGGAAAACCTAATAATTTGAACTTTTATTTAGATAATAAATATACTAGTAAAATTGATTTAAATTCTGATAGCTTAAAAGGTAAAATTGATCATGGGGAAAATATGAATAAAAAAATTATAATTTATTGGAAATGGGATATTAGTAATGAAAATGAAAATATTGTACAAGGTTCAGTTATTTCGTTCGATATTATAATTGTTGGTTCCCAAATTGCATAAGGTGTTAAGATTCGATAAGGCACAGTTGAATCTTTACATATATTTAAATATTTAAATGTTAAATAATAGGAAGGAAAATAAGAAAAATGAATGATATGAAAAAAAATCAAATGAAAGTGTTAGCTGTTGTTTGTGCTCTTCTTGCTTTAGTTGGAATGGGTACTGCAATTTATGCTGGATTTGGTTCTACTGTTACAGCTGAGGGTAACAAAGGTTTAATCAGTAGTTGGTCAACTAAATTTAATACTGTTACATCAGATAAGGAAAGTCAAAATGCTGGTAATATTTCTCTTGGTGATTCAATTGCTCCTGGTTCTACTGGTACAATGCCAATTACTTTGGAAAACTTATCAGATGTAGATGCAGTTGCATGGATTGATTTATATAATGCTACTGTTTCTGAAACTGATGGATCTAGTCCTAAACCTTTAAAAAGTTATGCTGCAAAATTTTTATTCTGCAAAACTGCTTTTGAAGGTGATACATGTAGTAGTCCTATAGATGTTACTGGAACAAAAGCTCATGGTTATGATACTATGGCTCAAGCTACAGTAAGTGGTATTAATTTAGCTGCTACAAGTGGTAAAGTTACTACAAATATTTACTGGAAATGGGTAGGATCTCCTATAGGTTCAGATGGAACTTCAGTAGATAATTTACTTGCTGGTAAAAAAATTACATTAGATGTTTCTGCAACTATTAGACAAAAAACTGCATAATATCTAAATGAGGTTTAATCCTCATTAAAGAGTACTTTATTGGTGCTTTTTAATGAGGACTAAATTGTATGGGAGAGTGAGTTATGGAAAATATTATTGAATTAAAGGAATATGTTGTTACCTTTAAAGATGAGGTAACAGATGAAGTAATCAAGAAAGAAGTTGTTACTGAAGGCGGTAATGCAACTGCTCCAGAACCTTTGGAACATGATGGATATAAGTTTTCCAAGTGGGATAACGAATATACAAATGTTAGAAAAGATTTAGTTGTAACAGCAATATATAAAAAGAAAAAACCAATAATTTTATGGATATTTTTAGGTTTAATTTTATTAGGTGGATTAATTGCTTTAATATATTTTGGACTAAAAAATAATTGGTTTGATTTTATCAAAAAACCAGATAAAAATAAAAGTATATTTGTCATTGAAGGCGATGGCAAAGAATGGGAGATAGGTCAAAATATTAAAATATTTGAAACTGCTAAAAAAGGTGAAAGATATGTTGACTTATATTATAATATCAACGTTGATTTAGATAATGATGGTATTTGTGATATTAACTGTGATATTAATGGTGATGGTATACCAGACTATAATATTGACTGGAAAGGTGATTTAAAACCACACTATAATATTGATACAAATAAGGATGAAAATCCTGATGAAAATAAAATGAATCAAGTTGATGGAAATGGTAAATGTATTGCCAATTGTGATATTGATGGTGATGGATGGCCAGATACTAATGTTGATATAAATAATGATGGTAAATGTGAACTAAACTGTGATACTGATAGAGATGGCAAAATAGATTCTAACATTGACTATCGCGGAGATAGAACACCACACTTTAATGTTGATTCTGATGACGAAAATAAAAATCCAATGAATCAAGATGATGGATATGGTAATTGTAAAATGAACTGTGATACGGATAATGATGGATGGCCAGATAAAAATGTTGACATAAATAATGATGGTAAATGTGAATATAACTGTTATAATAATCAAGGTAAATGTTTAATTAATTGTGATACAGATAATGATGGTAAATGTGATTTAAATTGTGATAATGATGATGATGGCATTTGTGATTTAAATTGCGACACTAATAAAGATGGTAAATGTGATTTAAACTGTGACACTAATAAAGATGATAAACCTGATATTAACATAGATACTGATAAAGATGGTAAATGTAATGTTAACTGTGATAAAGATGGTGATGGTATACCAGATACTAATATTGATTATAATGGTGATAAAGAACCACACTTTAATAAAGAACCTGATAACTCTAATTCGACTAATCAAAAAGATGAAAATGGCAAGTGTAAATTAAATTGCGACACTAATAATGATGGATGGCCAGATACTAATGTTGATTTATCTGGTGATGGTACATGTGATATTAATTGTACTGATGAAAGTGGCAAATGTAAATTAAATTGCGACACTAATA
Organism: uncultured Bacilli bacterium; assembly: GCA_934179675.1. Lineage (GTDB taxonomy): Bacteria > Bacillota_I > Bacilli_A > RF39 > UBA660 > CAG-884. The sequence continues at coordinate 2,716 of CAKPQS010000024.1, read as the reverse complement.
ATGATGGTAAACCAGATATTAATATTGATACTGATAAAGACGGTAAATGTAATGTTAACTGCGACACCAATGGTGATGGCAAACCGGATATTAATATTGATTATGGTAATGATCAAGAACCACACTTTAATATAGATACAAATAATGATAATAAACCAGATAAAAATCAAATGAATCAAGAAACTAATTCTGGTGTATGTAAAATGAATTGTGATACTGATGGTGATGGATGGCCAGAGAAAAATGTTGATCTTAACGGCGATGGTATATGTGATGTCAATTGTTATAATGAAGAAGGAGTATGTGATAAATTTTGTACATCTGGCAACAAAAATATTCAAATAATCGCTCCAAGATCTTATGGAGAATATAATTTCTCTGTTAAAAATACAACTAAAAAAGATATTAGTTATAAAATAACTTATACTGAAGAAAATCATTATAATATCAATTTATTATATAGAATTAAAAGAAATAATTTATATTTAACAGGATGGAAAAAAGTTTCTGAAATTAATAATAATGAAGTAATACTTAACCCAGGTAAAGCTGATAATTACATAATTGAATGGTTCTGGAAAGATAGTGATAATGATACAGCAATTGGTGAATTAGATTTAGCAACTTATAGTCTTGCAATAAATGTAACTGCACAAGGTGAGTAAAATGACAAAAAGTAGATTATCAAAAACACAAGAAATTGAACCAGTAATTGATACATTCGAAAGAAAAGAAAAATTAGAAAAATTATTTGAAGAAGAAAAAAAAGAAGTAAAAAAAACTAAAAAAAATGGTTTACAAAAAGTAAGAGATGTTTTTGTTTCAATATTTACAATTATTGTAATTATATCTTGTTGGTATGCTATAATTGTTAAATTTATTTTAAAAGTTGATGTTCCAATGGTTGGTGGTTATAGTGCTCTTATTGTTTTAAGTGGAAGTATGGAACCAACTATTATGACTGGTGAAGTAATTGTTATTCATGCGGAACCAGAATATAAGCTTAAAGATATTTTAACATATAGAGATGGTAGTATTCTTGTAACTCATAGGATAGTTAATGTTACAAATGATACATATACAACAAGAGGAGATGCAAATAACACTGATGATCCACCAATTAAAAAAAGTCAGGCAGTAGGAAAAACAATATTCCATATTCCTTATTTAGGAAAAGCAATCTTATTTGTGCAATCACCTGTTGGACTTGCTTCAGTATTGTTTATATTAATTGGTTTAAAAGTAATGTATTCATTATTAAGAACAAAACAAGAAGATCTAGAATTATAGGTCTTTTTTTTTCTTTTTTTCATATTATTTTCTAGGAGGTCTATATGGATAAAGGAATAGATGTAATAAGTGGACATAGTGTTACAATAAATGAACGTAAAAACATTGTTATAACGGGTGTTAAAAAAATAGAAAATTTTGATAATGAAGAATTTTTGTTGGAAACAAATATGGGTTTTATCAATATAAAAGGATCTGATTTGGAAATAATAAAATTGGATACTTATCAAGGTAATGTTTCTATTAAAGGCAAAGTAAATAGTTTTTGTTATAAAGAAACTTTAAAAAAGTCTGAAAAAGAAGAAAGTGTATTTAGTAAATTATTTAAATGATACCATTAAATATACAAATTAAAATGAGTATTTTTTCATTTATTTATGGTTTTATATATTTTATAATTTTATATTTTTTAAAAAAAATTATATATAACAAAAATATATTTAGAAAAATTATATTTTCTATTTTATTTGGTTTAACTAATGGTGTACTTTATTTCTTTTTCTTAAAACAAATAAATGATGGAATTTTAAATATCAATTTAGTTTTTACCTTTTTATTTGGTATATATTTATGTAAAGTATTACTTGAAAAAAAAAAAACAATAATATATAATTAGTATGGTGATTATATGAAAAAGAGAAAGGTAAAAAAATCTGTAGTTAAACTTGCTTTAAGGATTATTTCTATTAGTATAATTATATATTTTTGTATTACTACTGTTTCATATGTTGTCAAAATAAAAACATTATCAGACAATGAAAAAAAGTTAAATAACGAATTAATAGAATTAAAAGCAAATGAAGAAAAATTAAAGACAGATATTTTAAAATTGAATGATAAAGAATATATTGCTAGATATGCTAGAGAACATTATTTGTATTCTAAAGATGGAGAATATACTTTAAAAATAGATGAAAATAAAAATGTTGAAAAAGAAGATGTAAAAAAGACAGATTATAAGTATATATATATTGCTTGTATTGGTGCTGGTGTTGTATTAATTGGAATATTTATTTTACATAAAAAAAAGAGAAAAAAATAATGAGACTGCTAAAAAAGTAGTTAAAATAAAAACTGATATTTAGAAATATTTTCTATTTATCAGTTTTTTCATTAATTTACCAGAAAAATTATAAATATAGGTAGTTATTATCCTATATTTTTCTTCATTTAATTTGATTATTCTTTTCATATTTGCTAAAAAGATCTTAGTTGCCTTTTGTATTGTAATGTCTAGTTTTCCACAAGCATTAGCTTTATCATAATCAAAAATTTTTAATTATTTTTGGTTAATCTATTGTTTTCAATTTAAAAAAAATGTATAATTGGGATAGAAGGATAAGGTGTGGATATGAATATTGTTGATAAGTCTATAAATAAAGATACATACATACATACATACATACATACATACATACATACATAC
>CAKPQS010000023.1 GCA_934179675.1 uncultured Bacilli bacterium | reverse complement strand
TTCTAAATACAAATTCATAATTTCTTTAATAAACGCAATTACTATGTTTTCAAATTCACTGTATGGTATTGAAGGAATTGAACCTTTAATACAGCTATTTTTAAGAATTAATTGTAATGACTTAAAAGATTTTGATTGAAATATTTTTTGGTTTAAAATTGAGCCCATCATTATCACCTTTTATATATTTTAACATAAATTCACTATTTTTTCAAAACATAAAATTAAATTAGTGCGATATATTATCAATAATTATGTGTTCATTCGTATATTGGAAAAAGTTGTAGATACCTACGACATTGGCTCCAAATGAAACACACACCATTCATGGTGTTTTTTCATGAGCAAAGAGACCGAAAGAACCCGCATCCTAGACTATATATATAAATCATAAATATATATTATAAAAAAATAAAAGGCGCCTAAAATAACAAATCATGATAGTGTTAAAATGTTTGACATTTATAATAATTATAATATATAATATTTTGCGAAGGAAGATAACAAATGTTTGAAAAAAATTTAAATGATTTACTATTATTTTTAACAACTTCTTTGAATGAATATGATTTTGTTAGTGACAAGCATAAAGTCAAGTATTTTTATGATGAATTACAGAAATTAAAAACTGAATTTCCAACAGATGAAAAATTGGATGAACTGCAAAAGATAGAAATAGATTTAGAAGTTAAATATGAAATATTTAATGAACTAAATAAATATTTTAGCCCAATTTATATAGAAATTAAAAAACAAATCCATAAAGAAATGGTGAATAAACTTAGAAATGAAAATAAAAAAAAGCGAGATATAAATTAATATGTCTAATTTTGATTATGATAAAATTAAAGATATGGAGTATGATCCAAATAGAGGTTGCTATGTGGGAAAAAATGGTGAAGAATTCCGTGTTACTCCTTATTCCGATGGAAGTGGTTATAAGTATGATTATTATGACAAAAGTCCATATGGAAATGCACCACATAATTCAACACATGTGAAATCAGATTTAAATGAAAATTGGAAAAGAGTCGACAATGATAGAGATAATGGAACACAAGAAAAAAGTTCTGGTTCGGGTTGTTATTTGACAACAGCATGTATGAGTCATCTGCAGGAAAAGTTCAATGATAATTGTACTGAACTAATGATTTTAAGATGGTTTAGAGACAACTTCGTTGATAAAACCGATATCAAACATTATTATAATGTTGCTCCCATTATAGTTGATAAAATTAATTCACTTCCTAATAACAAAAAAATTTATGAATGGATTTATAATAATGTTGTAAATCCATGTGTAAATGCAATTAAACAAAAAAATTATGAATTCGCATATACTAGATACAAAAATAGTATATTAGCATTGGAAGAAAAATTTATAAGTCCTGAACTTAAAAATAGTAACAATAAAGTTTTAAAAAAAATTAAATAAAGAACTTGAAATAAATTAACAATCACAATTAAATCATGATTTAATAAACTTTTTATAATAAAAAATTATTATTTTTTAACTGATTTAATCAATTACTTGTTTCTATTTTTCGCAAATGACCCATGTCTTTGCTCCATTTGAAATCAACTTATGGACTGATTATAGTTCGTAAGTTTTTTTAAAGTTGTAAATGGTAAAATAAAATGTAGGATATAAAGTTTATTCTAAAAATAACATAATTACTATTTACAAAACAGATGAAGATAAATTTCGAATTGAAAAAGTATTTGGTGAGGGTTATTCAATAGATAGTATAAATAAAAAATTATATTTATCTAGGCAAATTGTGGTTAAACCACTACCACAAAAAACTATCTTTGAAGAATATGGAATCTAATGGGTAAAAGAGAAAATCTTTGGAAGAAATATCATAAAGTTAAAAGTGAAGAAGATAAATCTAAAATACTTGTAGAAATAAACAATACTCAACCAAAAATTAAAGGACTTCGTAAGTATGATAAATATTGTAAAAGTATAGAAGAAAAAGCAGAAACGATACAAGGTAATATTAATAGTTTTGATAAAGATATTCAAAAAGAAAAAGACAATTCTAGGTCATTATGACTTAAAATTTTTTTTTCTTTTAAGCATATCATTTTTGATTTACTCCAATAAATTGTAAGTTGTCGAGATGATTTTGAATTATAGTTTTTTCAGTTAGTTTTACAGGTGATGAATTACTTTATAAGTAGTTCTTTTTTTTCTGTTAAACACTATTAAAATGCCTTAAAAAGTAGTATAATATAGATTATAAATGTGATGCGCAAATAGTAATTTGTTTGAAAGATAAAAAGTTATTTAAAAAATATAAAAATGGAGGAAAAAAATATGTATATTGATAATTACGGAAATGAATATGAATGTGAAGAAGATTATTTAAGAACATTAAAAAAAGATGATAGATATCATTTTTCTATACCATTCGAATATATCAAGAAAAATTATGGTGATGGAAATTGTGATATTGATACAGCAATAATGGAAGTAGATGTTCAATGGGATGATGTATGTTGTGGTTATAGCATATCTCATAGCTGTCCAGATATGTACAAGATAGATCCTAACGAAGGAAATGGCAATGAAGATGAATTTTTTAAAAATGATGTTAGAGATGCTGTATTGGATTTATTAGGTGGAATGGGCATAGGTTGTACAGCAATAATTTAAGATTATTTATTACAAGGAGGTATTTAAAATGGGACTATTTGGAGATTTAGAAAAAAAGAAAGAAAAAAAGAACTAAAGGGAAAAATTGATAAATTGATGAAATTGTATAGTGAAGAAAAGATTGATGGAGATACTTATTTTAAAAATATGATGAAACTAACTTCTTCTCATCAAAAGAAAAAACAAAAGTAACAAATTACAATTTAGTAATTTGATAGATAAATAGTAATTTGTAGTGATGATAGGAGTATTTATGAATAAAAAGTTAGTGAAAGAATTTTTAATAATAACATTTGTTATAATGCTAATATTTTGGGGTGGTTGTGCTTTAATTAGTCAAATATTTAACTTGACAATAAATAATATATTATTAAGGATTATGCACATTATCGGGGGATTCTCTCCAACTATTGCTTCTTATATATCACTAAAGAGAAATAATAAAGTTAAGAATTTAAAAGAATGGTTAAAAAAGATATTTGATATAAAACATAATATTTGGACTTATGTTTTAGTAATTTTATTTGTATTGATTTATTATGTTTTGGGGTGTGCAATAAATGAATTTAAATTTGGTGCTCCTATATTTATGCTTATAGTAATTTTACCAATGATGTTATTTGGTGGTGGAAATGAAGAAGTTGGATGGAGAATGATTTTACAACTTGAATTGGAAAAGAAATTTGGATTTCATATAGCAACAATCTTTACTTCTATTATTTGGTGGTTATGGCATTTACCAATATTTTTTATAATAGGAACAGCAAATGCAAATATGAACTATTTTCTTTTTGGAATAATGTGTTTAACCTTATGCTATGCTTTGGCAACAATAAGAAAGGTATCGAAAGGCGTATTTCCTTGTATATTAACTCATTGTTTAATAAATGGGTTATCCGCAATATTTGTATTTAATTATAGTTTGTTAAGTTGTTGTATAACTTTAATTGTAACAATAATAGTATCAATACTAAATTTAAATATAAATAAAAGATATATAAGATAGTTACAAATTACAATTTAAGCGAAAGATTGTAAAACTAACTAAAATCTATTCCATAAACACTTAAAACGTGGCATATTATTAGTAGCAACGGAAGATTATATGTACGCTTTCGTTGTTGGAAAAGAGATGTAGATAACTACGACACTCGTTCCAAATGAAACGCACACCATTCATGGTGTTTTTTCATACCCATAATGATAACCAATATATTTGTTGATTACTTTATATGGTATTTTTAATTTTGCTAAATATCTTTCAAATTCTTGTATTTGTTCATGATGTATAGAATTATTATGTCCTGATTTAATACTAATTCCTTTTATGTAATTTTTATATTTTATAAAAATATCTGCTTTTTGAACTGCTTTATTTTTCCATGCTTTTATTGGTTCTGAATTATCTATTTCATTTTCAAATAAATCTTTTAATAAATCTTGTGCTTTATTATCTAATTCATATAAGTATTTTTTATTAAATAAATTTACAAAGACTTTTTCATTTTGATAACCACCATTCATTCTTTACCTCCTTAAAAAAGGATACTCCTTATGAAGTATACTCGAATAGATATATTTTTCCGCCTCAAAATATAAATTATCGTTATAAATGTAAATATGTTAATGTATATGACGGAAATTAACATGGTCTAATAATAGCATATTATGCTTTTATATATCAACTAAATTTGTTAAATTAATTATATTATGTTTTATTGTTTTAATTATTAAATGTAAAGGTATAAGTGTAAAGTAAAAAAATCAGTTGCTTATATAAAAAAATTATGATACAATGGAAATGTCTAAAGGTAGAGTTAATATAATAAATCTACAAAATATGACATTGGGAATTTAATTTGTAAATGGTGTTGAACGCTCTTTGCTTTATATTGAGAATCCTAAAATTTACAATGTAATGCCCACTTTGAAACTGGGTTTTATCCTAGAAAGCTCACTTTAGATAAACATAAGATAAAAATGTGCATTGCACATTTTTTTTCTTTTCAAAAAAAAATAAATATGATATTATAGATAATAGAGGTGAGAATTGTGGTTGATAAAATAGTAAAAGGTATAGTAGGACTATTTGGTGGAAATATGATAGTTGGTGGCAAACAATTAATTGTTTTTCTTATATCATTAATGCCAATATTAGAGTTAAGAGGAGGTTTAATTGCAGCTTCGCTTTTAAAATTGGATCCTTGGCAAAGTTATATAATTAGTATAGTAGGTAATGTATTACCAATACCATTTATTTTATGGTTTATAAAAAAAATTATTAATTGGATGAGAAATAAAAAAAGTTTAAAAAAAATTACTGATTGGCTAGATAAAAAAGTTGATAAAAATAGAACTTCAATTGAAAAGTATGGCTTTTGGGGATTAGTAATATTTGTTGGTGTTCCTCTACCGGGAACAGGTGCTTGGACAGGGGCTTTAGTTGCTAGTTTATTAGATATGGATAAGAAAAAATCTTTTTTAGCGATTTTGCTTGGTGTATTTATGGCAAGTATTATTATGATGATTATTTCATTTGGTTTAATTGGGAAAATATTTTAGGTGAAATATGTATGAAACAATTATGGCTAGCCTATATGGTTTAGCAGCTTTAGTAAAAAACAAAATACTTGCAATTATATTATTATTAGCGGGTATTGGTTATATCTTATTAAATAATTATTTTCCAATTGATATTTTACAAAGTATTGATATTAATTCTTTAATGATATTATTTGGTACTTATGGTATGAGTAAAGTGCTAATTAAAACAAATATTTTGAATTATTTTATTAATTTAATTGTTGATAGAGTAGGTACATATAAAAAATTAATTTTTTCACTTTGCATATTTACTTTTATTATATCTGGTGTGATTAATAATTATGTTTTGATTGCTTTTTTAGTGCCTTGTATAGAAGAAATTATTAAAAAAAATAATATTAAATATACATTATTAATGAAATCTATAATATTATCTTCTTTATTAGGAAGTATGAGTACTTTAATTGGATCAACAGAAAATATTATTATTTCTTCTTATTTAGGAATGAATTTTTTAGATTTTTTCTTTTATGATAGTAGAATAGGCATATTCATAATTTTTTTATCTTTGTTTTGTATTGAATTATTTATTATAAATTTATCAATAAAAGATGAGGAATTTATGGGAAATGCTATTGATATTGAAATAAAAGATAAATTTAATATATATTTATTTTTAGTAATGGTTGTATTATTAATATTATCTTCAATATTAAATATTAAATATTTAGGTGGAATAGTTTCAATATTATGTTTAATTATTGGCATTTATAAAAATAAAAAACTAGAAAAAATTGATTTTACAAGTATAATTTTGTATGCTTTAATGTTTATATATATATTTTTATTTAAAAAAATGAATTTTATTTCTATTATACCTATATATGTAAATTCAAGTTGGTTAATTTATACAATATTTTTAGTTGTTTCGTTTATTTTAGCTTTAATGTTTAATCCTGTATTTGTTTTTTATTTTATATGCTTATTTATTCCTTATATTGTTTTTAATACTAATTTAATAAGTATGCCTTTAATATATATTACTTATTTTGGTTCAATGTTAGGTTATTTTAAAGGCAAAAAAATAAACAATTATTATATAATTGTTATGTTATTGTTTGTATATTTAATTATTTCATTTTTATATTTTTAATGACTATTCTTATGAATAGTTTTTTTTAATAAAAAAATAATGGTTTAATCCATTATATGTTTTATAAAATAAATGGCGGAGCAGGAGGGATTTGAACCCTCGCACCAGTTGCCCGGTCTACACCCTTAGCAGGGGCGCCTCTTCAGCCTCTTGAGTACTACTCCAAGACCACATTTATAATTTTACATTAATTTTTTTTATATGTCAATAAAAATTAATTATATAACTCATTTTTTAATTTTTCAATATTTTCATTCATTATTGTTAAATATGTTGAGCCATTTTCTTTTTCTTCATTAGTTAAGTTAGAAAGTGTATGTATATATACTACTTCGATATTATATTCTTCTACTAAAGCTTTTACTTCATCACTTAATTCTTCATCTTTACGGGCAAATATGTAGCTTATTTTTTCTTCGCTCATTAATGATTTTACATCATTTAATGTTTTATTTGTTAAAGTGTCTTTATCCAATGATAAAACATTAATATTATATTTTTTTAAGAAAAGGAATAAATCATCTGTTACAACAATTGTATTAAAATCGGCATTAGTTCCTATTACTGTTAAATTGGCATCTAATTTAGAAACTTCAAGTTTTAAACTTTCATAATTTTGTTTTATTTCTTCAAGTAAGTAATAATTACTAATATATTCTTCGAAACCATTTCTAATATTTTGGGTTAATTGTAAAAAATTAGAAGGGTCAAGCCATAATTCTTCATTTCCATAGCTTGTTTTCATACTTAAAGAAGCATTTATAATTTTTAAGTTTTTATTATTATTGAATAGTGGTACAACATAATCTTTTTCTGATGTTAGACCATTAAATATATATAGACTAGCGGCACTATAGTCAGATAATTGTTTTTCAGTTAAACTTGGATATGTAAATGGATCAATTCCATTTGGATAAATACTTTTAATGGTACTATTATCGCCATACAATCTATTCGTTATATATTCAAGTGGATAAACGGTTGTATATATTTCAATTCCTTCCATTGTATCTCTTTTAAGACATCCTGTTAAAGTACATAAAATAATTAAAAAAATTATTATTTTTTTCATATAATCACCAAAAATATTGTATCATTTTGGATAAAAAAAGTAAATGGTAATTGTAAAGTAATAAAAAATCGTGTACAATATATATGAAGAGGTGAGAGGATGTTTGAAAAATTAGGAATTAAAACTAAAAATAAAAATTTATATCTTGAAGCATTTACCCATACTTCTTATGCAAATGAAAAGAATGTTAACAGTTATGAAAGACTTGAATATTTAGGAGATGCTGTTTTAGAACTTATTATGAGTGAATACTTGTATAAAAAAACTAATTATGAAGAAGGAACAATGACAAAACTTCGATCAAGTTATGTTTGTGAAGATGCTTTGTATGAGTATTCACTTAAATTAGGTTTGAATGATTATTTAAGACTTGGTCATGGTGAAAAAGAACATGGTGGTAAATATAGAAAAGCTATAGTTGCTGATATATTTGAAGCTTTTATTGGTGCAATGTACTTGGATAAAGGATTAGAATTTACAAGTAATTATTTGAATGATAATATTATAAAATATATCAATAATAATTATGAATTTTTCCATGATTATAAAACTAAATTGCAAGAATTAGTACAAACTGATAAAAAAAGTTTGGAATATATTATTGTTCGTGAAGAAGGACCAGCACATGATCGTACCTTTGAGGTTGAAGTTAGAATTGATGGAATATTATATGGTACTGGTGTTGGAAATAGTAAAAAGAAAGCTGAACAAGAAGCTGCTAAAGAAGCTTTAGAAAAGAGTGCAAAAAATGCTTAGAATAAAAAGGTTAAATAAATTAGTTGATATGAATATACCATTTGAAATATTTTTAAATGATATTAAATTAGGTGAAATTAAAAATGATGATACCTTATTATATGATTTAAAAAATGGTGATTATGATTTATATGTTAAATGTGGTGAAATGATTAGCGACAAAATAAAATTTAGTTATGATGATCATACAACTGTCGAAGTTGAATGTTATCCTAAATATAAAGACAATAATATCGTGAGATCATTTTATAAAACAGTAATGAATAAAAAAGGTTTGGAATTAAAAAAAGTTAAAGATTTTTATGTTTAGGAGGAAAAAATATGGGAAGATTTCCAAATATAGCAGCTGCCAAAGCTAAAACAGGAGCTGCAAGAGGAAAACTATATGGAATGTATGCTAAAGAAATATATTTAGCAGCTAAAAATGGTGGGGTTACACCAGAAGGAAACCCTAGTTTAAAAAGACTAATAGAAAAGGCTAAAAAAGAACAAGTACCAAGTGATGTTATTAAAAGAGCAATTGATAAAGTTACTAGTGGATCACCTGAAAATTATGAGGTTTTGACTTATGAAGTATTTGGTCCAGCAGGTTCTACTATGCTTGTTGAATGTTTAACAGATAATGTTAATAGAAGTGTTAGTGAGGTTAGAGCTGTTATCAATAAAAGTCATTTAAAAATGGGTGCTATGGGTAGTGTTGCTTATATGTATGATAATTTATCAGTTGTAGGTTTTAAGAATTTATCATTAGATGAGGCAATGGAAGCTTTAATAAATGCTGATGTTCCTTTTATTGATATGGAAAATGATGGTGAAGAAGTTGTTATTTATGGCAATCCTAATGATATCAACAAAATTAAAGATGCAATTAGTAATTATAAAAAAGATATAGTTTTTGATATTGATGAAGTTGCATATCTACCAAAAGAAAAAATTAAAATATCTGGTGAAGATTTAGAACTTTTCCAAAGAGCTTTAAATTTATTTGATGAAGTAGATGATGTTGCAAATGTATATCATAATGTTGAGTTATAAAAGCAGATATTTTTGCTTTTTTTCTTGTTATTATAATTAGAATTGTGGTAATATATTTCTAGGTGGTTTGAATGAAAAGCACAATTTTACCAGCTGATAAATTTGTTGTTATTAATAAAACAATTTTTAATGATCAAGATAGAAAAATATTAATGCGACTTTACCAGCCTATAATTGGATCAGATGCTGTTAGTTTATATTTTAATTTGTGGTCAGAATTAGATAAAATGGTATTTACAAGTGAAGAATATACACATCATTATTTAATGAATTTGTTAGGTTTTAGTATAGATGGATTTGTACTTGCCAAAGCAAAATTAGAAGCTATTGGGTTAGTTAGAACTTACGTTAAAGAAGATAGTATTAATTCATATATATACGAATTATATTCTCCTTTGTATCCTAATGAATTTTTTGCAAATCCTATTTTATCAACATTATTATTAAGTAATGTAGGCAAAAAAGAATATGAAATTATTATAAAAAGCTTTAAAATACCATCTGTTAGTTTAAAGGAATATAAAGAAGTGACTTCATCATTTTCTGATGTTTTTATGGTTAGTAGTAATCCTAAAGATTATAGTACACTTGATTTAAGGGCAAGAAGTACAAATAATTTAGCATTTGATATAGGATTTGATTTAGAAGAATGTTTAGCTTCAATTCCAAGTGAAATGTTTAACTTAAGAAGCGTTAATAAGAATACTAGAGAATTATTATTGAAATTAGCGTTTATTTATGATTTTAATTTAGAAACAATGAGTGAAGTTATTAAACAGTCTTTGAATGAAAAAAATGCTATTGATAAGGAAAAAATAAGGGAAAATGCTAGAAAATATTATACATTCCAAAATAGTGGAAGGTTACCTAATATAATATTTAAGTGTCAACCGGAATACTTAAGAAAACCGCTTGGTGATAATAGTAAAATGGCTCAATTAATATATATGTTTGAAACTACTAGTCCATATAATTTTTTAGCTTCTAAAATTGGTACAAAACCATCTAAAACAGATTTAAAAGTATTAGAACATTTAGCTGTTGATATTGATTTAGCGCCAGGAGTTATAAATGTACTACTTGATTTTGTTTTGAAAACAACCGATAATAAACTAAATATGAATTATATAGATGCAATAGCGTCACAATGGAAAAGATCTAGAATTATGACTGCTGAGGATGCAATTAAAATTGCTCGTAGTGAGAACAATAAAAGAAAGCCTAAAGTTAGGGTTTCATCAGAACCTACTTGGTTTGAACAAAAGATTGAGTCTGTAAGTGCTAGTGATGAAGAACAAAAAAATATAGATGATTTATTAAAGGAGTTTAGTTAGTATGTTAAAATTAGATGATGATTTTTTTAAAAAATTAAATGTTCTTTCTATTGATTTAGATGAAGAATATAATCATGCTTTAAAAAAACCTGATTTTTCTAAAATGGTTAATGAGTTAAATTTATCTAGTGATTTATTAAAAAAATATACAACTGTTTTGGTAGAATGTTCAAATGAATATTCTAATTGTCAAAAATGTAAAAATTTAATGGAATGTAAAAATAAAGTAAAAGGATATGCTTATTTACCTTCTAATATAGATGGACATATTGAAATTGGATATAAAGCATGTGCTTATTTTAAAAAAATGCGAGAAGAAAATAAATATAGTTCAAATGTAAAATTAATAGGTGCTAATGAATATTTAAAGAATGCTAAAATGAAAGATATTTATACTGATGATAAAAATAGATTTGCATGTATTAAATGGTTAAATGATTTTATAAAAAATTATCCTAATAAAATAAGAGGACTATATTTAAATGGTAATTTTGGTTCTGGTAAATCATATTTAATTTCAGCTATGTTTAATGAACTTGCTAAAAAAAATATAAAAAGTGTAATAGTCTTTTGGCCTTATTTTTTAAGTGAATTAAAAGGATCGTTTAATAGTAGTGAATATAATAGTTTAATTGAATCAGTGAGTAAGGCACCACTTTTATTAATAGATGATATTGGTGCGGAAAATTTAACTGATTGGGGTAGAGATGAAGTGTTGTGTCCAATTTTAAATATAAGAATGGAAGCTAAATTACCTACATTTTTTACATCTAATTTAGATATAAATATGTTAGAAGAACATTTAAGTACGAGTAAAAGTGGAGTTGACAAGTTAAAAGCTAGACGAATAATGGAAAGAATAAACCAATTATCAGAAAATATGATAATGGTAGCACAAAATTATAGAGGTAAATAGATATGGGAAGTGCAATTTTAAAATTTAAAAATGTTGGTAACAGAAAGAGCATTGTTACATTTGCTGATGGTAAAATGGCTTTATTAGAAAATCATAAGGAAATATCCGCAAGATATGATTCAATTAGCGATTTTAAATATGATGATGATCTAAATATGTCCGTTGCTGTTGTTAAAAAAAGTATTGGTGATGATGTTAAGGATACTTTATTTGGATATATTGATTCAGAAGGTAACTTGTTATCATATATTTATAGTACATATTTTGATAAAGTATTTTGTACAAGCAATGAAAATTTAGATAGTTTAGTACAATATATTGAAAATCATTTGAAAATTGAAAGTAATTTATTAAATAGTAGAAAAGAAAAAGGAATTAAAAAAATATTATTACTTTCTAAAATAAAAAACAAAGATGAGTACCAATAGGTACTCGTTTTACATATCATGGTTGTAAAAGGGGTCTTGATATGTTATAATTATCACAGGAGGGTTGTATATGGAAATAGGTGAATTATTAAATATATATAATGACTTTAGTATAAAAATTAATGAATTATGGAGGTTACTTTGACTTTGAAAAAAGAAATGTAAAGATAAAAGAATTAGAGTCTAAAACACTTGAAAATGGTTTTTGGGATGATCGAAGAGAAAGTAATAAAATAATAAATGAACTAAATTCAAATAAAAATATTATAAATGATGTAAATAAATTAAAAGATAGAATAATAAGTAATTTAGAATTATTAAATGAAATAAAAGAAAATAATGATGTAGAAACAGCATCGTTATTAGAACTTGAAATAGATGATATTAGAAAAAAATTAGATGATTTAGAAGTTAAATTATTATTAAATAAAGAATATGATGAAAATGATGCAATTTTAGAAATACATTCTGGAGCTGGAGGAACAGAAGCTTGTGATTGGGCCAATATGCTTAAAAGAATGTATATGAGATGGTGTGAAAAAAAAGGTTATACTTATGAAATTATTGATGAACAAGAAGGTCTTGAAGTTGGTATCAAAAGTATGACAATGATTGTTCATGGATTATATGCTTATGGATATTTAAAATGTGAAAAAGGTATTCATAGATTAGTGCGAATCTCACCTTTTGATAGTGGAGCTAGAAGACATACATCATTTGCATCAATTGATGTTGTTCCTTTAATTGAAAGTGGTAATATAGATATCGAAATTAAAGATTCAGATATAAGAATAGATTGTTACTGTGCATCTGGTCATGGTGGACAAGGCGTTAATACAACACCATCAGCTGTTAGAATAACCCATTTTCCAACTGGTATTGTTGTAACATGTCAAAACCAAAGAAGTCAAATTCAAAATAAAGAAGAAGCTTTTGAGGTTTTAAAAAGTAAATTATATAAAATTGAATGTAATAAAAAAAATGAAGAAATGAAGAATTTAAAGGGTGAAATAAAAGATATTAATTTTGGATCCCAAATAAGAAGTTATGTAATGTGTCCTTATACTTTAGTTAAAGATCATCGAACGAATACAGAAAATCCAAATGTTGATAAAGTGTTAGATGGAGATATTGATAATTTTATAAATGATAATTTAAAGAGTTGGTGATGAAATGAATATAATACAAATAAGAAATGTTAATAAAAAATATAAAACAGGTGTTATGGCTGTTAATAACTTAAGTTTAGATATTGAAAAAGGAGAATTTGTTTTTGTTATAGGTTCTACTGGTTGTGGCAAAAGTACATTAATTAAAATGTTATATCGTGAAGAAAAACCTACTAGTGGTAAAATTATGGTTGGTGGTATAGATGTTGCTAGATTAAAAAACAGTAAAGTCTATAAATTAAGAAGAAAACTTGGTGTAGTTTTCCAGGATTTTAAATTATTACCACATGCAACTGTATACGAAAATGTAGCTTTTGCTTTAGAAGTTCTAGGTTTATCTAAAGATGAAATTCATGATAAGACTATTAAAGCACTAGAGTTAGTTGGTCTTAAAAATAAAGCTAAAAGTTATCCGGAAAAAATAAGCGGTGGTGAACAACAAAGAACTGCTATTGCACGAGCTATTGTTAATGGTCCTAAAATTTTAATATGTGATGAACCTACTGGTAATTTGGATCCAGATACTAGTTATGAAATAATGAATGTTTTGGATGAAATTAATAAAAGAGGAACTACTGTAATTATGGTAACACATGATACAGGTATTGTTGAAAAAATGAAAAAAAGAGTTATTCTTTTAGAAGAAGGAAGAATTTTAAAAGATTATAAGGAAGGAACATATAAAAATGCAGTACATTAGAATATTTGGGCGTAACATAAGAGATGCTTTCAAGGGTGTATTTAGAAATTTATCATTATCAATGGCTTCTATACTTTGTACGACTATAACATTAATTGTAGTAGCAATTTCCATTGTTTTAACTTATAATGTTAATAATTTTACAAAGTTAATAGAATCTGATATGTCAATTGTTGTTTTTTTGAAAAAAGATGCTACTAATGATGATATTAGTAATGTCAAAAATAAAATTAATGATATAGATGGTGTTACTAGTTGTGTTTACAAATCTAAAACAGATGTTTTAAAGGAAATGATGGATGCTGATTCAGCACTTGCCAATATATTAGAAGGTCGTACTGATGAAAATAATCCTTTATCTTCTACTTATATTGTTAAAGTAAAAGATTTAAAAAAAATTGATGAAGTTGCTTCTAAAATAGAAGTTTATGATGAAGTAGATTTTGTTCAATATGGAAAAGAAGCAATAAGAGATTTAGTTAATATTTTTGATGCTATTAGAAAAGGTAGTATTATAATTGTTGTAGCACTTATTTTAGTAACTGCTTTCTTAATTTCTAATACTATTAAAATTGCAATTATAGCACGTAGAAAAGAAATAGAAATTATGAGATTAGTTGGTGCATCTAATTTAAATATTAAAATACCTTTTATATTTGAAGGATTAATTATTGGATTAATTGGATCAATTATACCTATATTTATTACTTTATATGGTTATTCATCAATTTATGATAAACTTAATGGTCAATTATTCTCACCAATATTAAAACTTGTTGCACCTATGCCATTTATATACTATACATCTTTAATTATTTTAGGTGTTGGTGCTTTAGTTGGTATGATTGGTAGTTATAGAGCTAGTAAAAAATATTTGAAAATTTAAATGTCACTTATGTGGCATTTTTTGTTAAAATATATTATAATTATAAAACAAAGAGGTTAAATATGTTTAAAATTGATAATATTGAAATAAAAAACAATGTTGTAATGGCACCAATGGCGGGAATATCTAATCCGTCATATATGAAAATAATTGAACAAATGGGTTGTGATTTAGCATTTACAGAATTAATTAGTTCAGAAGCTATAATTAGAAATAATAAAAAAACATTTGCTATGTTAAATGGTATTGATGATTTAAATATGAAAGTAGGTGTTCAAATATTTGGATCAAATCCTGATGTAATGGCTAAAGCAGCTCAAATAATATGTAGTTTACATAAAGTAGATATCATAGATATAAATATGGGATGTCCTGTACCTAAAGTTGCTCTACATTCTGATGCTGGAAGTGGATTGTTAAAAAATCCGTTTAAAGTAGAAGAAATAGTAAGAAAAGTAAAAAGTGCAGTAAATGTTCCGGTTACAGTAAAAATAAGAAGTGGTTGGGATAATGATAATATAAATGCCATTGAAATAGCACGAATAATAGAAAAAGCTGGAGGGAGTGCTATTACGATTCATCCAAGAACAAGAGCTCAAGGATATAGTGGAAAAGCTGATTGGAATATAATAAAAAAAATAAAAGAAAATGTTAGTATTCCTGTTATTGGTAATGGTGACATAAAAAGTTGCTATGATGCTAAAAGAATGTTAGATGAAACTAATTGCGATGCTGTTATGATTGGAAGGGGATTATTAGGTAATCCATGGTTAATTAAAGAAACTATTGAATATTTAGAAAATAATAAAGAACCAAATAAAATAGAACTACATGAAAAAATAGAAATGATGAAAAAACATTTAGATTTACTTGTAAAATATAAATCTGAAAAATCAGCACTTTTAGAGATAAGAAGTCATATATCTTGGTATTTAAAAGGTGAGAATAATTCTAAAGAAGTAAAAGAGGAAGTATGTAAAGCTAAAACTATTGAAGAAGTTAAAAAAATAGTGACATTTTTTGAACAAAATTTATAAAAATGTGGTATTATATAAACAAGGAGTGAGAAAATGAAAATATTATGTGTAAATGCTGGTAGTTCATCATTAAAATTTCAATTATATGAAATGCCAGAAGAAAAAGCATTAATTAGTGGTTATATTGAAAAAATAGGTATGCCAGATTGCTTTTGGAATGTTAAAATTAATGGAGAAAAAATAAGAAGTGAAAGATACCTTAAAAACCATACGGAAGCTGTAGAAGTTTTAATTGATGAATTACTAAAAAATAAAGTAGTTTCATCATTAGATGAAATTAAAGGTGTTGGTCATAGAGTATTACATGGAGGAGAAAAATATTCTGATTCAGTAGTAATAACAGATGAAGTTGTAAAAGATATTGAAGATTTAACTAAATTAGGTCCACTTCATCATCCAGGTAATTTAGCAGGTATAAACGCAATGAGAGCTGCTTTACCAGGTGTTGTAAATGTTGCTGTATTTGATACTGCTTTTCATCAAACTATGCCAAAAGAAAACTTTATTTATCCAGTACCTTATGAATGGTATACAAAATATGGTGTAAGAAAATATGGTTTTCATGGAACTAGTCATAAATATATAACTGGAGAAATGAAAAAAAGATTAGGCAAAGAAAATGTAAATTTAATTATTTGTCATGTAGGAAGTGGAGCTTCTATAGCTTGTGTTAAAGATGGTAAATGTTATGATACAACAATGGGATTAACACCACTTGATGGTCTTATGATGGGAACTAGATCAGGAGCGATTGATCCATCAATTTTAAAATATGTTATGCAAGAATCAGGAAAATCAATTGATGAAGTAACAGATGATTTAAATAAAAAAAGTGGTTTTCTTGGAGTATGTGGAGCTGCTGATTGTCGTGATGTTGAAAAACTTGCATCAGAAGGTAATGACAATGCAATTCTTGCTTTAAATATGTATGCTAATAGAATAGCAAAATATATTGTTGATTATTATCTAGAATTAGAAGGTAAAGTTGATTCTATTGTATTTACAGCTGGTGTTTTAGAAAATGGTTCTACAATGCGTAAAATGGTTATGGACAGATTAAAAGTATTAGGTGTTACTTTAGATGAAGAACTAAATAATAAAATTGCTGGATTTAAAGATTTACATGAAGGTATTATATCTGATGGTGATTCTAAAATAGCAGTTATGGTATTACCTACAAATGAAGAAATAA
This sequence comes from uncultured Bacilli bacterium, assembly GCA_934179675.1. Taxonomy (GTDB): domain Bacteria; phylum Bacillota_I; class Bacilli_A; order RF39; family UBA660; genus CAG-884. Next base: position 1,589 of record CAKPQS010000023.1, on the reverse strand, counting down.
TGATTGTTAAAGATACATTTAATAAAGTAATCGGTTAAAAGCACATAAGTGCTTTTTTTTCTTTGGAAATTGTAGTATAATGTAAATGTGAAGAAAAGTTAGGTGTTGTATGAATAATATTTATAAAAAAATATATAAAACTATAAAAAAATATAATACGATCGTAATTGCTAGACATATAGGGCCAGATCCTGATGCTCTTGCTAGTAGTTTAGCTTTAAAAGATATTATATTAAATAAATTTCCTTATAAAAATGTATATACAGTAGGAGCTAGTGCGAATAAATTTAAGTATTTAGGTACTTTAGATAAAATACCAGATAATTTAGATAATGCATTACTAATTGTAACAGATATACCGGATTCTAAAAGAGTTGATGGTGCTAATTATAAAGATTTTGCATATCGAATTAAAATTGATCATCATCCTTTTGTTGAAAAATTTTGTGATATTGAATGGATTGATGATAAAGCCTCTAGTGCATCACAAATGGTTATGGAATTAGTTTTTAATACACCATTTAAATTTAATAAAGAAATTGCTGAAAAATTATATATTGGTTTAGTTGCAGATACTAATAGATTTTTATATTCATATACATCTGAAAAAACATTTTCTTTAGTATCTAGATTATTAAAAGAACAAAAAATTGATATGGATAAAATTTATAATAATTTATATATTAGACCTTTAAAAGAATTAAGATTTCAAGGTTATATATCAGAAAATATGAAAGTTACAGAAAATGGTGTTGGACATTTATTAATAACTGAAGATAAAATGCATGAATATAATATTGATGTTGCAACAGCAGGAAATATGATTAATAATTTTAACTATATTGATGAAATATTAGTTTGGGTTTTATTTTCAATTGATTCTGTGAATAATAATATTCGTGTATCAATTAGATCAAGAGGACCTGTAATTAATACTACCGCTCAATTATTTGGTGGTGGAGGACATGCTTATGCTTCTGGAATAAAGGTCAAAACTTACGAAGAAACAGAAGCTATTGTTGAAGCTCTAGATAATGTATGTAAAGAATATAAAGAGGTTAATTAGAAAGGATTTTATGGAAGAAACATTTGTAATGATTAAACCTGATGGGTTTAGAAAAAAAGTATTTAAAAATGTAATGGAAAGAATGTTAGATTTAGGACTATCTATTAAAGATGTTCATATTGTTAATTTAAATGATGATTTTATTAAAGAACATTATGCTCATTTAGTTGATAAACCTTTTTTCCCTCATTTACAAGAATTTATGTTATCTGGACCAATTATTTCAATGACTGTATTTGGTGATGATGCAATTAATAGGGTTCGTACTTTAATGGGTGCAACTAATCCAAATAAAGCTGAAAAGGGTACTATCAGATATATTTATGGTAATAAGGAAGATGTTACTTGTAATGTTATGCATGCTAGTGATTCGAAAGAAAATGCTTTAATTGAATTAAATAGATTTAATAAATATAAAAAAGTGTTACTAAAAAGAAAGTCAAATTTGAACTAGTCAAGTAAAAATAGACAGTTTATAAAAAACAATCATTAAAACCCTGATTCAATTTTATATTGAATTGGG
>CAKPQS010000022.1 GCA_934179675.1 uncultured Bacilli bacterium | reverse complement strand
AATATATTATAAGTCTGATACTGCTATAAATAGTGATATTTTAATAAAAACTAAAGGTACTATAATGAAAATAGCAACAATGAAGAATGGGTATAGTGATGATTCTAGTGCAAATGGGGGAACAGAATTTTGGAATAATAATTATAAACCTTATGTAAGAACAATTAATTTTGGTAATGATTTAAGTAATTTACCAAGTGCATGTACTGAGGAAAATTTATGTTGGGATATATCAGAAGATCCTAATCAAAGTAAAAAAGTATATGGATATTTGGTAGATACTGGATTAAAAGATAAAACTGATAACACAAAACCATTATATAATTTATATATAGTAAGTGAAAATCAAATATTTTCACCTAATGATAGTTCATATATATTTTCATTTTATAAAGTTGGAGATGGTATATCAAATTTAATATCAATAAATTTTAATAATAATTTTAATACAGCAAATGTAACCAATATGTATAACATGTTTAAGGAATGTAGATCCTTACCAAGTTTAGATTTAAGTAGTTTTAATACAGCAAATGTAACAAATATGTTATCTATGTTTTATTATTGTAGATCCTTAACAAGTTTAAATATAAGTATTTTTGATACGGCAAATGTAACAAATATGCTTAATATGTTTTATTCGTGTTCAAAATTAACAAACCTTGATATAAGTAATTTTAATACGACAAATGTAACAAATATGGGAGCTATGTTTGTTAGCTGTTCAAGTTTAACAAATTTAGATTTAAGTAATTTTGATACATCAAATGTAACATATATGGGTAGTATGTTTGCTGCATGTTCATCATTAACAAGTTTAGACTTAAGTAATTTTGATACTTCAAATGTAACAACTATGGCTGCTATGTTTCAAAGTTGTTCATCATTAACAAATTTAAATTTAAGTAGTTTTAATACCTCAAGTGCGACAGATATGAGTTCTATGTTTTCTAGATGTTCATCCTTAACAAATTTAGATTTAAGTAGTTTTAATACAGCAAATGTAACAAATATGAAATATATGTTTAATAAATGTAATAAACTTCAAACTGAAATTACCATAACAGGCACAAGTATAACTGATTATTCAGGTATGTTTTCTAATGCTTTATCAGATGCTAATGCCTATGTAATAATTAATTATTCTAGTGAAGCAGAATCTATTGCTCAAGGTATGAAGTTAACAGCACCAAGATATAATCAATCACAAATAACATTAAAACAAATATAATTCATTTATTTATATAAAGTCTTTAAAATAACTTGACGGCATACACTATTTATGGTATTATTTAATTAGCACATCGAAGTGCTTTTTAAATACAAAAATTTAAGGAGAGAAATATGAGTTTTTTAAAAGAAGTAAAAAGTGAAATGAAAAAAGTAAGATTTCCTAACAAAAAAGAAATGATTACCTATTCAATAGCAACAATATCATTAGTATTATTCTTTGCGCTTTATTTTGGATTATTAGATTTAATAATTGCTGGAATTAAAACTCTAGTAAGAGGATATTAATATGAATAAAGAATGGTATGTTGTAAATACTTATTCTGGACACGAAAACAAAGTAAAAGAAAAATTATTAATGCGTGCAAATACAATGGGACTTGAAGATTATATTTTTAGAGTAGTTGTACCAGAAGAAAAAGTAGTTGATGAAAAAGGAAAAGAAAAACTAAAAAAAATATTTCCTGGATATATATTAGTTGAAATGATAATGACAGATGAAGCATGGTTTATCGTAAGAAATACACCAGGAGTAACAGGCTTTATCGGATCAAGTGGTAAAGGTGCTAAACCATTTCCATTATCACCTGCTGAAGTAGATAAAATACTAGGCAGTATGGGAATGAGTAGATTAGACATTGCAAATGAATTAGAAGTTGGAACAATGGTAAAAGTAACAACAGGTCCATTTGCTAATATGATTGGCAAAATTAAAAGTATTGACATGGAAAAACAGCAACTAGAAGTAGCACTTGATTTATTTGGTCAAGAAACAACTGTTGAATTAAAATTAGCAGAAATTGAAAAAATTTGATGTAAAGTGTAGACAATAAAAATAGAATGTGCTATTATTATTACGCTATATTTTATATAGACAAGTGGGAGAAAGCTTGAAATCAAGCAAAAATATGCATTTATGCAAATGGTCGATTGAACCACATACAAAAAAATATAGGAGGAAAAGATTATGGCTAAACAAATTGTAAAAGAAGTTAAATTACAAATTCCTGCAGGTAAAGCTACACCAGCTCCTCCAGTCGGAACAGTTTTAGGTCCAGCTGGAATTAATTTGCAAGATTTTTGTACAAAATACAACGATGCAACAAGAGAAAAAATGGGAGATATATTACCAGTTGTAATCTCTATCTATGATGATAGAAGTTTCGATTTCGTAATTAAAACTCCGCCAACACCATTCTTAATTAAAAAGACACTAGGTCTTAAGAAGGGTGGAGTTAAAGGATCAAAAGAAATAGTTGGTACTTTAACAAAAGAACAGTTAAAACAAATAGCAGAAATTAAAATGCCTGATTTAAACTGTTATGATTTAGATGCAGCTATGAAAATAGTTGCTGGTACTGCTCGTAACATGGGCGTTAAAGTAGAAGAATAATTCTTCTAAAGTGGAAGGATTTATTAATCCGTTTTCAAGTAAAATTTTTCCCAAAATACCACATAAGGAGGTTAGAATATGAAAAAAGGACGCAAATACGAAGAAGCTTGCAAAAAAGTTGACAAAACAAAACTATATACTAAAGAAGAAGCAGTAAAATTAGTAAAAGAAACATCTACAACTAAATTTGATTCTTCTGTTGAAGTAGCAATCAAATTAAATCTTGATACTAAAAAAGCTGATCAACAATTAAGAGGTGCTTTTGTACTTCCAAACGGATCAGGAAAAACAAAAAAAGTATTAGTTATTGCTAAAAATGCTTTTGCTGATCAAGCTCGTGAAGCAGGTGCTGATTATGTTGGTGATGCTGATATGCTTGAAAAAATCGAAAAAGAAAATTGGTTCGGTTTTGATACATTAATCGCAACACCAGATATGATGCCAGCTTTAGGTAAATTAGGTAAAGTATTAGGACCTAAAGGTTTAATGCCAAACCCTAAAACAGGAACAGTTACAACCGACGTTAAAAAAGCTGTTCAAGATGTTAAAAGCGGACGTATAGAATACCGTACAGATAGTTTTGGTAATATCCATGCATTAGTTGGTAAAGTATCTTTTGATGAAGATAAATTATTACAAAACTTAAATGCATTTGTTGGAATGATTGCTAAAACAAAACCATCTGTTGTAAAAGGAACTTATATTCAAAACATAAGTATCTCATCAACAATGGGTCCTGGTATTAAAATAAGTGCAAATAGCTTTGACATTTAAAAAAATAATATGTTAAAATAATTTTGTTTGAACCGAAGACAGTGGGTGCTTTAAGCTTAATATCCTACCGAGGAAAGTAAGTATACTAAACTCTTTACTGTCTAATCGGTGAAGAGTTTTAAAATTATAGGAGGAAATATGGCAAACGTAAAAATAATTGAAAAAAAACAATCAATTGTAAATGAAATTGCTGAAAAAGTAAATGAATCATCATCTGTAGTATTATTTGAATACGACAATATGAGTGTTGCCGAAATGACAAAACTTCGTCGTCAATTAAAAGAAAATGATGCTGAATTAAAAGTTTACAAAAATACACTTACAAAACGAGCAATTGATAGTTTAAAATTAGACCTTGGTGATAATTTAAATGGTCCAAAAGCTATGGCCTTTGGTAAAGATGAAGTTACACCAGTTAAAATTTTAAGCGAATTTGCAAAAAAATGTCCAGCTCTAGAAATTAAAGTTGGAATAATTGAAGGAAAGCCAGTTGATCTAGAAGTTCTAAAAAAATACGCAGCTATACCATCAAGAGAAGTATTACTTACTCAAGTTGCTTCAGGTTTAATTGGTACTGTACGTAATTTAGCAATTGCGCTAGATATGCTAGCTGAACAAAAAGAAAACAATTAGTCATTAAAGGAGGAAAAAGAATATGGCAAAATTAACAAAAGAAGCTTTTATTGAATCATTAAATGAAATGAGTATATTAGAAATCAAAGAATTAGTAGACGCTATGAAAGAGGCTTATGGAGTAGATCCAAGTGCTGTAGCAGTTGCAGCTGCACCTGCTGCTGAAGCAAAAGAAGAAGGACCAAGTGCATTTGATGTAGTATTAAGTGCTGCTGGTGCTAATAAACTTGCTGTTATTAAATTAATCAAAGAAATCACTGGTTTAGGTTTAGGCGAATCAAAAGCTATCGCTGATAACGGTGGTGTAATTAAAGAAAAAGTTGCTGCTAATGAAGCTAATGAAATGAAAGCTAAATTCGAAGAAGCTGGAGCTACAATCGAACTTAAATAACAACAAAGTCTATACGAAAAAGTTTTTATATTCGTATAGACTTTTTAAAGTATTATGGGACATTATTTTATAAATGAAGAACTTGAGCATGATAAAAAAATAATTAAAGTTAAAATTAAAAATATTGATTTTGATTTTTATACAGATAATGGTGTTTTTAGTAAAAAGGGCATGGATTTTGGAACAAGAACACTACTTGAAAATTTGGACTATGAAAATATGCATGGAAAAATACTTGATTTTGGATGCGGATATGGTGCAATAGGAATAGTTGTTTCCAAAATTACTAATTTAGAAGTTGATATGTTGGATATTAATAAAAGAAGTATCAATTTAGCACGAGAAAATAGTAAATTAAATCATGTTAAAACAAATATTTTTGAAAGTAATATTTATGAAAATGTAAAAAATAAATATGACTATATTATTTCAAATCCACCAATAAGAGTTGGTAATGAAATTCTATATAAAATACTATTTGAAGCTCAAGAATATTTAAATGAAAACGGTCAATTATGGATCGTAGTAAACAAAGATCAAGGTGCTAAAAGTTTAATTAAAAAATTAGAAAAATATTACAATGTAAATATAATTAATAGAAATAAAGGTTTTTTTGTAATTTTATGTCTAAAATAATTGACACTTTGACTTTTGTTTGCTAAAATTATAAATTGGTAGCAATTACTTTAAACTTTTTTTAAAAAATTGTCTAAATCATAGTATAGGGGTGAATTAATGGCATTTAATGTAAAAAAATATGGTGATTACCGTGAAAGGCGTAACTATGCTAAAACAAAAAACTCAATTGAGCTTTCGAATCTTCTAGAGATTCAAAAAAAATCTTATGACTGGTTTATGACAGATGGAATCAAAGAAGTTTTTGAGGATATTTTTCCTGTGGAAAGTTTTACAGGTAATTTGGTCCTTGAATTTGGCGATTTCTTCTTCGAAGCACCACGTTATAGTATAAAGGAATGTAAAGATAGATATTCTACTTATGCATCACCTTTGAAAGTCGAAGTAAGACTATTTAACCAGGAAACTGGTGAAGTAAAAGAACAAGAAATATACTTAGGCGATATGCCAATTATGACAGATAGTGGTTCATTTGTTATAAATGGTGCTGAACGTGTAATTGTATCTCAACTTGTTCGCTCTCCAAGTGTTTATTTTGGCCGTGAAATTGACAAAAATGGTCGTGTATGTATTACAAGCCAAGTAATACCTACAAGAGGTACATGGTTAGAATATGAAACTGATACTAGAGGTGTAATATATGTACGTATTGATAGAACAAGAAAAGTACCTGTTACAACTTTACTTAGAGCAATCGGTTTATCAAATGATGAAGAAATATTAAGTGTTTTTGGAGAAAATGATTATCTTTTAAAAACAATTGAAAAAGATGTTAATAAAAATACCGATGAAGCACTTATAGATATTCATGCAAAATTAAGACCAGGTGAACCAAGTACACTTGATTCTGCTAAAAACCAATTAGTATCTAGATTCTTTGATTCTTTTAGATACGATTTAGCAAAAGTTGGTCGTTATAAATTCAATAAAAAATTGAATGTTGCAGAAAGAATATTAGGTTGTACACTTGCCGAAAATATTAAAAAGGATAAAGAGGTTGTGCTTGAAAAAGGTACAATTATAACTAAAGATAACTTAAATATATTAAAAGAAGCATTAGATGCTGGCTTTGGCATACAGGAAGTTCCATTTAACGAAGCACTTGATGAAGAAATACCAGTATGTAATATTCAAGTTGTGAAAGTTTACGATAAAAATGATCAATCAAAAATAGTTCGTATTGTTGGAAATGATCAATCATTAACTATTAAAAGATTAACAATTTCTGATATTTATGCATCAGTATCATATTATTTAAATCTATTGGGCGGAATAGGTAATTTTGATGAAATAGATCACTTATCAAATAGACGTGTTCGCCAAGTTGGTGAATTATTACAAAATCAATTTAGAATTGGTATTTCAAGAATTGAAAGAGTTATCAGAGATCGTATGAGTACTCAAGATGTTGCTGAAGTAACACCAAAAACACTTATAAATATAAGACCTTTGACTGCCGCAATTAAAGAATTTTTTGGAAGTAGTCAGTTATCACAATTTATGGATCAAACAAATCCGATAGCTGAACTTACTAATAAAAGAAGATTAACTTGTTTAGGACCAGGTGGTTTAGCAAGAGATAGAGCTGGTATGGATGTTCGTGATGTTAACCCATCACACTATGGAAGATTATGTCCAATTGAATCTCCAGAAGGCCAAAATATCGGTTTAATTACTTCACTTGCATCTTATGCAAGAATTAATGATTATGGATTTATTATGACACCATATCGTAAAGTTGAAAATTGTAAATTAACTGATGAAATAGTTTATATGACTGCTGATGAAGAAATGGATTATTACATTTCACAAGCAACTGTTAATATAGATGATAATGGTTATATTACTGATTCTCGTGTACCTGCTAGATATAGAGATAATAATGTAATCATAGAAAAAGAAAAAATAGATTATATCGATGTTTCACCACAACAAGTTGTTTCTATTACAACAAGTGGAATTCCTTTCTTGGAACACGATGATGGTAAAAGAGCATTAATGGGTGCGAACATGCAACGTCAAGCACTTCCATTAATTACAACAGAAGCACCACGTGTTGGTACAGGTGTCGAAGCTATAGCAGCTCGTGATTCTGGTACTGTAGTAATATCAAATACTGATGGTATTGTTGATTATGTTGATGGTAAAAAAATTGTTATCAGAAATATAAGTGGTAATTTAGAAACTTATTGGTTAAATGGTTTTGAAAGATCTAATAATGGTACTTGTTATCATCAAAAACCAATTGTAAGAGTTGGTGATTCTGTAAAAAGAGGTCAAGTTATTGGTGATGGACCAAGTACAAATAAGGGTGAATTAGCGTTAGGTAAAAATGTAACTGTTGCATTTATGAACTATGATGGTTATAACTATGAAGATGCTGTTATCCTTAATGAAAGATTAGTTAAAGATGATGTTTATACATCTATACATATTGAAAGTTATCAAATAGAATGTCGTGATACAAAACTAGGACCTGAAGAATTCACAAGAGATATTCCGAATGTTGGTGATGACGCTAGAAGAAATCTTGATGATAATGGAATAATTAGAATTGGTACAGAAGTACATGACGATGATATTTTAGTTGGTAAAGTAACACCAAAAGGAATGGCTGAATTAACAAGTGAAGAAAAATTATTGCATGCAATTTTTGGTGAAAAAACAAGAGAAGTAAGAGATACATCACTTAGAGTTCCGCATGGAGGAGAAGGTATTGTTCATGATGTAAAAGTATTTACAAAAGAAGATACCGATGAACTTCCACCAGGAGTTTCAAAAATTGTTCGTGTTTATATAGCTCAAAAGCGTAAAATTCAAGTTGGTGATAAGATGGCTGGACGTCATGGTAACAAAGGTGTTATTTCACTTATATTACCTGAAGAAGATATGCCATATTTAGCAGACGGTACACCAGTTGATATATTACTTAACCCACTTGGCGTTCCTTCGCGTATGAATTTAGGACAAATTCTAGAAATGCATTTAGGTGCTGCAGCAGAAAAATTAAATATTTATGTTTCAACACCAGTATTCGAAGGCGCAGAAAGAAATGAAATAATTGATGCTTTAAAAGAAGCTGGATTAGATGAAGATGGTAAGACAGTTTTATATAATGGTAGAACAGGTGAACCTTATGATAATAGAATAAGTGTTGGTGTCATGTATATGATTAAACTTCATCACATGGTTGATGATAAGTTACATGCTCGTTCAACTGGACCATATAGTATGGTTACACAACAACCATTAGGAGGTAAAGCTCAATTTGGTGGTCAGAGATTTGGTGAAATGGAAGTTTGGGCACTTTATGCTTATGGTGCAGCAAATGTTTTACAAGAAATGATGACTGTTAAATCAGATGATGTTGTTGGCCGTGTTAAAGTTTATGAAGCTTTAGTAAAAGGTGAACCAATACCTAAATCTGGTGTTCCAGAAAGTTTTAGAGTTTTAATAAAAGAATTCCAAGCTTTAGGTCTTGATATTACTGTTTTAGGTGAAGATGGAAATTATCATGAACTTAAAGAACTTGAAGACAAAGATACAAATGCAAGTACTCCAGAAAGTGAACTTGATAAAGTTATTGATTTAAATTTATCAGATGATGTTGATGAAGATGTTGCTGAATCAGAAGAAGAAATTCTTGATGAATTTGATGATGATTTAAGTGATGAAGAAATTGAGCAAGATTTTATGGATGCTTATGAGAAAGGGGAGATTGAATAATGGATGCTAATGATTTTGAAGGTATAAGAATTTCAATAGCTTCCCCAGAAAAAATAAGAGCTTGGTCTTATGGTGAAGTAAAGAAAGCAGAAACAATTAACTATCGTACTTTGAAACCTGAAAGAGATGGTTTGTTCTGTGAAAAAATATTTGGTCCAACAAAGGATTTTGAATGTTCTTGTGGAAAATATAAAAGATTAAGATATAAAAATATTGTATGTGATAAGTGTGGAGTTGAAGTAACACGTGCTAAAGTTAGACGTGAAAGAATGGGACACATTGAACTTGCAACTCCTGTTTCTCACATTTGGTTCTTTAAAGGTGTACCATCAAGAATGGGTCTTGTTCTTGATATGTCACCTAGAGATCTAGAAGAAGTTTTATACTTTGTATCTTATGTTGTTCTTGATCCAGGAAGTGCTCCACTTGAGAAAAAACAAACTATTTCTGATAAGGAATATAGAGCTTATTATGAAAAGTATGGTAACTCATTTAGAGTAGGAATGGGTGCTGAAGCAATTAAAGAATTGCTTTTACAAGTAGATATTAAAAAAGAAGTAGAAGATATCAAAGAAGAAATAGCTTCTATTAAAGATTCTGCTAGTCAAAAACGAGTAAGATTAATAAAAAGATTAGATGTTTTAAATGCCTTTTTAGAATCTGGAAATCAACCTTCTTGGATGATTCTTGATGCATTGCCTGTAATTCCACCTGATTTAAGACCAATGTTACAACTTGATGGTGGTAGATTTGCAACATCTGATTTAAATGATTTATATAGAAGAGTTATAAATCGTAATAATAGATTAAAAAAATTAATGGAATTAGGAGCTCCTTCGATTATTATTCAAAATGAAAAACGTATGCTTCAAGAAGCAGTTGATGCTTTATTTGATAATGGTAGAAGAGGAAGAAATATAACAGGTGCTGGTAATAGGCCATTAAAATCACTTTCTAGTATGTTAAAAGGTAAACAAGGACGTTTCCGTCAAAACTTACTTGGAAAACGTGTTGACTATTCAGGTCGTTCGGTTATTGTTGTAGGACCATCACTAAAAATGTATGAATGTGGTATTCCTAAAGATATGGCACTTGAATTATTTAAACCACATGTTATCAATGGATTGGTTTCTAAAGAATTAGCCGCTAATATAAAAGCTGCTAAAAAAATGATTGATAATAAAGATCCTAGAGTATGGGATATTGTTGAAGAAAAAATGAAAGAGCATCCAGTTATGTTAAACCGTGCTCCAACACTTCATAGACTTGGTATTCAAGCTTTTGAACCAAAATTGATTGGTGGTAAAGTAATTAGACTTCATCCACTTGTTTGTACAGCATTCAATGCTGACTTCGATGGTGACCAAATGGCTGTTCACTTACCAATTTCAGAAGAAGCACAAGCTGAAGCTAGAATCTTAATGTTAGGTGCTAATAATATTTTGTCGCCAAAAGATGGAAAACCTATCGTTACTCCAGGACAAGATATGGTATTAGGAAACTATTATTTATCAATTGAGAAAAAAGGCCTTGAGGGTGAAGGAAGAGTATTTAAAAGTCCAGATGCAGCACTTATGGCGTATGAAAGAAGAGAAGTAACTTTACATACTAGAATTGCTGTTCCTACTAAATCATTTAAACATAAATTATTCCCAGAAGAATATATGGATAAATATTTAGTAACTACACCTGGTAAAATTATCTTTAATGAAATATTCCCAGATAGTTATCAATATATAAATGAAGGTAGTACGGAAAATATCGAAAATATGACTCCTAGTAAATTTTTCCTAAATAAAGGTACAAATATTAAAGAAGCAATTGAAAATATGGAAATTACTAAAGCATTTAATAAAGGTGTTTTAGGAAAATTAATTGCTCAAATATATAAAAGATATGCAACAACTGAAACATCTGTTATGCTTGATAAATTAAAAGATTTAGGATTTAAACATTCTGCTTTATCTGGTATTTCTATTGCTATATCAGATGTTGTTGAAAGTGTTAAAAAGCCTGAAATAATTGCATCATCACAAGCTATTGTTGATACAATTAATAAACAATTTAAAAGAGGTTTAATAACTGATGAAGAAAGATACAATAAAGTAATTGAAACTTGGACAAAAGCTAAAGCGGAAATTCAAGCTGAATTAAAAGAAACAGTAGAGAATGATTTGAAAAATAATCCAAATCCAAATCCTATATACTTAATGATGGATTCAAAAGCTCGTGGTGATATTAATTCTCATACACAATTATGTGGTATGCGTGGATTATTTACAAATCCATCTGGTGGTCAAGTAGAAATACCGGTTATTTCATCATTTAGTGAAGGTGTTTCAATATCCGAATTTTTCATTTCAACACATGGTACTCGTAAAGGTGCTGTTGATACTGCACTTAAAACTGCTGATGCTGGATATTTAACAAGAAGACTTGTTGATGTTGTTCAAGATATTATTGTTCGTGATGATGATTGTGGTACTGATCAGGGTATGGTTGTTCGAGCATTTGTTAATGATAATGATGGTACAATAGTTGAATCATTTAAAGAACGTATTTCTGGTCGTTATACTGCTAAAAATGTTATAAATCCTGTGACAAAAGAAATTATTTGCGAAAGAAATACATACATTACAGAACAACTTGCTGATAAGATTTGTAAAGCAGGTATTGAAGAAATATCTATACGTACTGTTTTAACATGTAAATCAGATCATGGTGTATGCCGTATGTGTTATGGACGTAATCTTGCAACTGGTTCAATCGTTGAAACTGGTGAAGCTGTAGGTATTATGGCAGCTCAATCAATTGGAGAACCTGGTACACAGCTTACTATGAAAAACTTTAATACTGGTGGTGTTGCTGGTGGAGATGATATTACACAAGGTTTACCTCGTGTTCAGGAATTATTTGAAGCTAGAATACCAAAAGGAAAAGCTACTATTTCTGAAATTAATGGTGTCGTAACTAAAATTGAAGATGATGGTGGAAAATGGATTATTACAGTTGCAAACGATGCTGATAAACGTGAACATACTTCTAACTATGGCGCTAAATTAGCTGTAGAATTAAATGAAGAAGTTAAAGCAGGTCAACGATTAACTCATGGTGCTATTTCACCAAAAGAGTTATTAACTGTAACAGATCCTATAACTGTTCAAAATTATATTTTGTTAGAAATTCAAAAAGTTTACCGTTCACAAGGTATTGATATTAGTGATAAACACGTTGAAATAATGGCTAAGAGAATGATTTCAAAAATCAAAATAATCAATAGTGGTGATACATTATTCTTACCTGGAACAATGGTAAATATTAATGAGTTTACAAATACAAATAAAAACTTTATCCTTGAAGGTAAAGTTCCGGCTACTGGTAGACCTGTATTACTTGGTATTACTAAAGCATCTCTTGAAACAGATTCATTCTTATCTGCTGCATCATTCCAAGAAACTACAAGAATCTTGACAGATGCTGCTATACATGGAAAAGTTGATCATTTAAATGGTTTAAAAGAGAATGTTATAATTGGTAAATTAATACCTGCAGGTACTGGCTGCAAAAAATATAAAAATGTTAACTATACTTTAAAGAATGATATTATTGATACTGAACCTTTAGATGTATTGGAACAACAATTAATGGATTAAACTAGAAATTTTCTAGTTTTTTTCATGAAAAAATCTATTGTTTTATCAATAGATTTATTTTTCTATATTTGTTTCTTTTACTATGTATATTGGTCTTTTTTTAGTTTCTAAATATGTTTTTGATAAATATTCACCAATTATACCTATACAAAATAATTGAATACCACTTACAAAAAATATAATACAAGTCATACTTGGCCAACCACTTACTGGATCACCAAAACATAATGTTTTAACGATTATTACAATTATCATTATGAATGAAATAAAACAGAACAACATTCCGACAAAGGCAGCAATAGTAAGTGGAGTAGTAGTAAATGCTACAATACCTTCAATTGCGTATGCGAATAATTTCCAAAATGACCATTTTGTTTCTCCAGCAACTCTTTCAACATTTTCATATTCTAACCATTTAGTATTATAACCAACAAAACTAAATAATCCTTTTGAATATCTATTATATTCTTTTAGTTCTAATATTGAATTAACCATTTGTCTAGTCATTAAACGAAAATCTCTAGCGCCATCAACCATTTCAACTTTTGACATTTTATTAATAATTTTATAAAACATTCTTGCAAAGAAACTTCTAATTGGTGGTTCACCTTTTCTTGTAACTCTTCTTGTTCCTACACAATCATAATTTTCTTCTTCAATTAATCTAACCATTTCTGGAAGAAGACTAGGTGGATCTTGTAAATCTGCATCCATCATTGTAACATAATCACCACTAGATAATTCTAGTCCCGCTAACATAGCTGCTTCTTTTCCAAAATTTCTTGAAAAATTGATATATTTTACTCTTTTATCTTTCTTACTTAAATCTTTTACAATATCAATAGTATTATCTTTTGAACCATCATTTACAAAAATAAATTCAAAATCATTTTTCATTTCTTTACTAACCTTATTTATTTCTTCATAAAAATATGGTATAGCTTCTTCTTCATTGTAACAAGGTACAACAATACTTAATTTTTTCATAAACTCCTCCAACAACATTATAACATATTAATAAAATAATACAAATTACTTTACACTTTATTTTTAAATAAAAAAATAATTTTGTAAAATTTAAACTTACATAAAAAAATAAAAAAATGTAAAATATATATAGGAGGTTTATATGAAATATATAATTTATGAAAGAGATGTTTGTATTATTGAGGAAGTAATGAAAAAATATATTAAAGGAATTGATTATTTTATTTTAAGACCATTAAATGATAAAACATTAAAAATAAGTGTTCCTGTTACATCAAAAATGTTAAGAAATGTTATAAGCTTTGATGAAGCTAATGAATTAATCAATAATATGAAAAATATTGACGTTTTAAAAGATGAAAAACAAATGGAAAATGAGTATAAAAGATTACTTGATACAAGAGATCTTAATGATTTGGTAAAAATAATTAAAACAACTTATTTGAGAAATAAAGAAAGAATCGATAATAAGAAAAAAATAAGCGAAAAAGATGATAATTATTTTAATAAAGCTGAAGACTATTTGTATACAGAATTATCTGTCGCCCTTAATATGAAAAAATCAGAAGTAAAAAAATATATAATAGAAAAATTAAAATAACTCTAGTTAATCATATAATAATGTGATATAATTTTAGTGTGAGAAGAGGTCTATATGAAAAAAGGGTTTACGGTAGTTGAATTACTAGCTACAATTATTATACTTGGTATTATAGGTACGATTGGTGTTGCCATATTTGATAAAGTTGTTCATAATATGCGAATAAAAGCTTATGAAACACAAAAACAAAATTTAGTATTAAGTGCTGAAAGATGGTTAAACGATAAAAAAGGAACTACTGAATTTCCGAGTAAAGATGAGTTAAATAGTAATATATCATATAATTTATATTTAAGAAATTTATTAAAAGAAAAATATATTGATGATGATATTTGTAATCAAGAAGATAGAGTTAAAATAGACTATTATAAATCTTATATTAAAATAAGTGAAAATGGCAAAATTTATAATTATGAATTAAATATAGTAAATACGGAAGAAGAATGTAAATGATCTATACATCAGTAAGTAATGAACATATAAAAGATATAAAAAAATTAAATAAAAAAAAATATCGTGATTTAAATAATAAATTTATTGTAGAAGGAGAACATCTTGTATTAGAAGCATTAAAAAATAATTTAATTGAAGAAGTTTTAGTATTAGAAGGAAATAATTATAACTTTGATGTTAAAACAAATTATGTTACTTTAAACGTTTTAAAGTATATCACAGAATTAGATAATCCAGCTAAAATTATTGGAATATGTAAAAAGAAAAATGACATAATTAAAGGCAATAAAATTTTAATTTTAGATGAAATTCAAGATCCAGGCAATTTAGGAACAATTATAAGATCTTCTGTAGCATTTGATATTGATACAATTATTTTAAGTAGAACAGGTGTTGATTTATATAATTCTAAAGTAATAAGAGCAACACAAGGAATGATATTTAATATAAATATAGTTACAGGAAATTTAAAAGAAGAAGTAAAAAAATTAAAAGAAAATAATTATAAAATATTAACTACAAGAGTTGATAATGGTAAATTAGTTAGTACTATTGAAAAAAATAATAAATTTGCTATAATAATTGGTAATGAAGGACAAGGCGTTTCTAAAGAACTTCAAGATTTAAGTGACGAATTTATATACATAAAAATGAATAAAAAATGTGAGAGTTTAAATGCTGGTGTTGCAGCTAGCATAATTTTATATGAATTAAGTAGGTGAGTATTATGATATATATAGGTAAAATAGTAAATACACATGGAATAAAAGGTGAAATACGTATTTTATCAAATTTTAAATATAAAAATGAGATATTTAAAATTGATAATTACTTATATATAGATAATATAAAATACCAAATAAAAACATATCGTAGACATAAAAATTATGATATGGTAACTTTTAATAATTTTAATAATATTAATGATGTTTTATTTCTCAAAAATAAAAATGTTTATTCATTAAGAGAATATGTAAATGAAATTTTACCAGAAGATTTGATTGGATATGAAATAATTAAAGATAATATAAAACAAGGAAAAGTAAAACATATTATGCAAAATAAAGTCCAAGATATTTTAGTTACTGATACAAATAAAAAGGTTATTTTTATTAAAGAATTTATTAAAAAAATAGATAATGATAAAAAAGAAATTATTGTAGGAGGTATGTTTGATGAAAATTGATATATTAAGTATATTTCCTAATATGTTTGATGGCTTTTTAAATGAATCAATAATCAAAAGAGCTAGGGAAAAAGGAATTGTGGATATTAAAATACATGATTTTAGAAATTTTTCTAAAGATCCTCATAAAAAGGTTGATGATTATCAATTTGGTGGAGGTAAAGGTATGATTTTAATGCCCGAACCTATATATGATTGTGTTGAATCAATTAAAACTGATGAATCATTTATTATATTAATGACACCTCAAGGAGAAAAATATAGTCAGAAAAGGGCAAATGATTTAAAAAAATATAAACATTTAATTATTATATGTGGTCATTATGAAGGATTTGATGAAAGAATAAGAGCACTTGCTGATCTTGAACTTAGTATTGGTGATTACATATTAACTGGTGGTGAACTCCCTAGTATGGTTATTACTGATAGTATTGTAAGATTATTAGATGGTGCGATTAATAGAGAATCACTTGATTCGGAATCATTTAATGAAGGTTTACTTGACTATCCTGTATATACGAAACCTGTTAATTTTAGAGGTATGGAAGTACCAAGCGTACTTTTATCAGGGCATCATGAAAATATAAATAAATGGCGACATGAAGAAAGCGTTAAAAGAACGATTTTAAGAAGACCAGATATATTAGAGGAGAGAGATTGTGGAAAACGTTAAGTATTTATTGGTAAAAGATAAAAAGGAAGAAAATGTAGAAACAGATTTAAAAAAAATATCTGGTTTTGTTTTTAATCCACAAAATAATATAAAATATGAGGGAATTTTGATTGATGAAATAAAACTTACAAAACCAGAATTGATTGAAAAAGTTTTGAAGAAGAAAATCAAAAGGAAATTAGGACTTTATACACAATTAATTATTGAATTAATTGATTCTAGTGATGAAGATGATGGTACAATTGATATTGTTTTAAATGATTTAGAAAGATACAAAAGAGTAATTAATAATAATTATAAAGCCTATTTGAGCAAGAAATATTTGGACTTACTTTTAAAAAAAATTGAACTTTTGGAAAATGAATTAAAAACAAAACAGACATTTTTAAACACTAATATAGAAAAAAAAGGAAAAGCAAGATAATGAAAAATAATTCACTTGCATATGTAGTAACTGCATTTATTATACTTGCAGGATGTATTGCTGTTAGTTTTCTTTATAACAAAGGTGAAGAAGAATACAATATAATCTATACAATTAGTGGCAAGAGATATGAAGCAATTATTTATACAAATAATACTGTTAAAGTGGGATATAAAAATTGTTTAGGATCTAATTGCTATACAGAAAATAAAGAATATAAATATTCTAAAGAAAAAATGAACGATTTTAGAAAAATGGTTAGTTCTATTGATTATGAAGATTATGACTCTAGTAAAGATTATACAAATATTATATATATTGTAGAATTAGAAAAAGCAATTTATGATTCTTCAATAATTAAAAACCAAGAATTAAATAATATAACAATAAAAATACTTACTGGTGAATATTAAGTATTTTTTTTGTATATTTTTTAACATTTAACTCATTATTAAACTAGGAGGAATTATGGCACGACACAAGGTAGAAATATGTGGCGTGAATACTGCGAATATCAAAGTTTTAAGTAATGAAGAAATGAAGAATTTATTTGAAAAAATGAAAAGTGGTGATGAAAAAGCAAGAGAAGAATTAATAAATGGCAATTTAAAATTAGTATTATCAATACTAAAAAAATATAATAATCGAACTGATAATATGGACGATTTATTTCAAATTGGCACTGTAGGTCTAATAAAAGCTATTAATAATTTTGATTTATCCTATGATGTTAAATTTTCTACTTATGCTGTTCCTATGATATTAGGGGAAGTAAAAAGATATTTAAGAGATAGTAATAGTATAAGAGTAGCACGCTCTGTTAAAGATCTAGCATATAGAATATTAAAAGCTAAAGAGGAATTAACAAGTAAAAATGAAAAAGAACCAACAATAAAGCAATTAGCTCAATTATTAAATGTAAGTGAATATGAAATATGTAATGCAATAGATTCTATGAAAGATACCGTTAGTATATTTGAACCAGTTTATTCAGATGGCGGTGATCCAATTTATCTGTTTGATCAATTGGAAGATAAAAAAGGAAATGTATATCCAAAAGAAACAATACTTGCTCTAAAAGAAGCTTTAAAAAAAATTAAAGACAAAGAAAGATTAATTTTACTAAAAAGATTTGTTATAGGCAAAACACAAATGGAATTAGCTGAAGAACTTGGAATATCACAAGCTCAAATATCTAGACTAGAACATTTAGGAATTATGAACATTAAAAAATTAATTGAATAAAATGTTAATAGAGGTGTTATATGCGTTTATCTGAATTACAAGATAAAGATATTATTAATATTAGAGATGGTAAAAAAATAGGAAGTATAATAGATGTAAATATAGATGAAGAAGGAGAAATGAAAAGTTTAGTTGTTGAAGAGAGTAAATTTGCGCTATTTAATTCTAAAAATGAAATGGAAGTAATGTGGAAGCAAATTGAAAAAATTGGTGAAGATGTAATTTTAGTAAAAATAGACTAGTTATAATTTATAAAATATGATATAATGGAAAACGGTGATAAAAATTGAAACGATTAGTTATATCATTTTTTTTAATTGTGGCATCTGTTTTATTTTTTGTTTTTTTATATAATAAAAATAAATTAAAAGAGTATTCTAAAATGTATTCTGATTTTAATGGTGTAAATATTAGAATATATACATCTAATGAACCCAATAAATTATTTAATGAATTAGAATATATTTTAAAAAATTACGATGAAAAAGAATTATATAATTACGGACTTGATGTTATTAATAAAACTAATGGATATGTTAGTATTTATCGCAAAGATATAAATAATATATTTGAAAATGCTAAAAAAAATAAAATAATACCTGTATACACAAATGACAATAATATTGATTATAGTTCTATTATTAAATCTTTTATAATTTCTAAATTAGAAAATAAAATAAAAGAATATAATATTAATTCTTATATAATTAATATGGGTGATATTTTTTCTTTAGGTCGTGCTAATAATACTAAATTTACTGTAGCTATTGAAAAGCCTTATAAAAAAGATGAATACATTTCATTTTTAAAATTAGATAATAAGTCTATCTCTACAGTTGGTCCATATCAAAATTATTACTCAATTGAAGGTAAAATTTATCATAATTTGATTAATTTAAAAACTTTAAAACAAGAAAATAATTATAAAAGTGTTACTGTAATAGGTGATAGTATTTTAGATGTTCAAATGTTATCTAATTATTTATATTTTTTAAGTATTGAAGATGGTAAAGAAATATTAAAAAAATATAATTGTGATGCTATATGGTACACTAATGAAGATGAATTAATTTTTACTAAAGATTTTACAAAATAGAAAGATGGTATAAAGTGAAGTATGTATTTATAATCACTTATATTTTGTATATCTTCTTTAAAACATTATATATAACAAATAGTAAAAAAAATACAGAAATTGATGTTATTTACTTATTATTTTATTTAATTGAACTATTTTGGGGAACAAATATATATTTAATATTTAGTTTGTTAAATATTGTTTTTATAATACATTATAATAAAGGTGGATTTAAAAAATTTACAAAAGTATTTTATCAAACAATACTAATATATATATTAATACTACCATTTAATTTGCCCATAATTGGATATATAATTTTATCTTTATGTGATAAATTTATAATAACAATTTTTAAAAAAATTAATAGAAAAATAGATATTTTAAGATTAAAGAAAAAAATTAAAAATTTAATATTAATTAAAACAAATTGTAAAGAAGAATTAAAATATTTTTTAAATTTTAGACATGATGTTATATTTATAGAAGATGAACAAAATATATATAAAGAATTTAATAAAAAAAATGATAAATTTACTAAAATAATTGTATCAAATAATGAAAATTTAAATATAAAAAATATAATAAATTTTGGTAATGGTTTTGTTAATGATGTTCTTATTCAAGAAAATAATGGAAATTATGATATTAAAAGTATTAAATATAGTAATAATAAAAGTGTAATAACTTACGCTTATGAAAATAAAAACTATATACTTACCACTGATTTAATTAGTTATGATGAAAATAAGATGGCTTTATCATTATATGCATTAGGCAAATATTTGAAATTAACAGATTATGATATTAGAAGAGGTTTAAATAATTTAAAACCAACAAAAATAAAAATAATTCAAAATGAAGATGGAACTTTAATATCAAATACAAAATGCTATAGTTGCTATAATCATTATGAAGGACTGGATTTAATAAGTAATTATAAAGGTAAAAAAGTAATTGTAACTGGTGGTATAAAAAATGCTGATGATAATGTAAATAAAGCTTACGGCTCTTTACTTGCAAGGGAATTTAGTTATATTATTTTACTTAATACTAATAATATGCCATTGATATATGAAATGTTAATGGAAAATAATTATGATAAAAATAAGATATATATTATAGAAAAATTAGATGAATATAAAGGAATAGTTGACATATTAAAAAGTAAAAAAACATATATACTATTAGATAGTGATATCTAGGAGGAATATGCTTAAAAAAGACTCAAGAAAAGTAGTACCCGGTGATACATTTGTGGATACTACTTTTAATAAGGAGTATGTTTATGATGCTGTAAAGAATGGTGCGAGCTTGATTATTTCAAAGTTCAAATATGATAATAATACAATTATTGTTGATGATCCAAAACAATACTATAATGAATATATTTATAATAAATATTATGATAAAATAAAGGATTTAACTTTGATAGGTATTACAGGTACTAATGGTAAAACTACTACTAGTTATATAATTTATGAAATTTTGAATAAAATGAATGTTAAATGTGCTTATATTGGAACAATTGGTTTTTACAAAAATAATCAGATAAAAGTATTAAATAATACTACACCAGATATTGAAGAATTATATGAATATTTATATGAATGTTCTTTAGAAAATATTAAATATGTAGTGATGGAAGTATCTAGTCATGCTTTAGATCAAGATAGAGTATATGGTTTAAAATATGACGCATGTATATTTACTAATTTAACGGAAGATCATTTAGATTATCATAAAAATATGGATGAATATAAAAAAACAAAAATGTTACTTTTCGATAAATTAAGAAATAAAAGAATTGCTATAATTAATTCTGATGATTGCAACTATAAAGATTTCATGTTTGATAACAATTACAATGTTAAAGTGGGTAAGTTTGGCGACTATAAAATTAAAAATATTAAATTAAATATCGATTCTTTAGATTTAACATTCAATTTCAAAAAAGATTATTTTAAGCATCTTAATTTAGTTGGTAAATATAACGCATATAATTATTTAGAAGCAGTAGCCACTCTTAATTATCTAAATTTTGATTTAAATAAAATTTTAGAAGTAGATGTATTCGCACCGCCAGGTAGAATGTATTTGATAAATTATAAAAATAATAAAATATTTATTGATTATGCACATACACCAGATGCTATGGAAAAGGTCTTAAAAAGTGTAAATGAATTTAAAAAAAATAAGATTATTACCATATTTGGATGTGGTGGTGATAGGGATAAAAACAAAAGAAGTATAATGGGCAACATTGCTTCTAGTTATTCTGATAAAGTGATTATTACAAATGATAATCCAAGGAATGAAAATGAAAATAATATTATTTCAGATATTGTTATGGGAATTAAGAAAGAAAATTATGAAATTATTAAAGATAGAAAAAAAGCAATAATAGAGGGTATTTCTTATTTAAATGATAATGATATTTTATTAATACTTGGTAAGGGACATGAAAATTATCAAATTATTAATGGTAAGAAAAGATATTTTTCAGATTTAAATACAACTATGGAAATAATAAATAGTGAATAACTCACTATTTTTTAATTTGCTTTTTTATTAATAAAGTGCTATTATATTTTTCAGCTGAATAGGTGATCTTATGAACAAAAATATAATTTTGGATTTAAAAAATGATATAGATTATTTAGAAAAATATTTAAATAATATTGATAAATATAATAAAAAAAATAAAAATATGAGAAATTTAAAATTAGGATTGTATTATTTTAAATTAGCACTTCCATATATTCTTTCAGCAGGTGTAGTTGTTACAGGTTTTTCTTTAAATGATTCAACACCATTTAAAAGAGATAGAAAAAAAAATTATTTAAATGAAAAATCGGAATATACTAATTCATATAACATTACTATTGAAAAACAATATGCTAATTATAATAATGCTATTAATTCTTTAATTTTGTATGATAAATGGCATTTAAATGATGATGGATTATATGAAAGAAAATTTAAAAAATATAGTTTAGATAATTTAGAAAATATAGATATTTATGATATATTTACATATAATAAAATTTATTTGGAAAATATTTTAGGTAAACCAATATTAGAAGGTAGTGAACAAAAAAATAAGATAAATTTAGATGAATTAGATAATCATTCATTTAAAATTATTTTATATTCCATTTTAGATGATGATTTTATTGTTGTACCGGAAACAATTGGTGAAAATATAAGTTCTACAGCTGCATGTTTACTTATCATTGTACTTTGTTATAATTTGTTACTTTCTATTCAATTAAATGATAAAAATAAACAAAAAATTATTAAAAATATTTATAAAATAAAAGATTATTATAAGAGTCTTGATCCTGATACTTTAAAAACTAAAATTAAAATAAAAAAGGATAATTATAATAAATTAGTAGGTGTTAAGCATGAATGAAAAAATATTTAAATATATTTATCCTAATAAAAATGATATATTTTCTAATATAAATGGTTCTGATTTATTAGAACTATTTAATTTATTAGATGATTATTATATTGAATATAGAGATAGTTTAAATTTTTCCAAAGATATTACTTTTGGTTTAGAATTAGAATTTGAAAATGTTAAGTATCGCAAATTATTGGATAAATTTAATGCTTTAAAATCAGAATGGATTATGAAACATGATCCATCATTGGATGATGGTGCAGAAATTAATTCTCCTATTTTAACTGATGAAAAAATATACTGGGATCAATTAAAAAAAATATGTCTTTTTGTTCAAAAAAATGGTCATGTTGGTTTAAATTCAGGTGGTCATGTTCATATTGGTGCTCATATTCTTGAAAATGAAAAAATATATTTTTTAAATTTTGTAAAATTATGGTCAGTATATGAAAATGTAATATTTAGATTTTGTTATGGTGAATTTTTGACGGAACGTGTAAATATGTATAAATATGCAGCACCTGTTTCTAATGATTTTTGGAATGCTTATAATATATTAAAAAATAATTTAGATAATATTAAAAAAAGATTTCTTTATGAAGATAGGCGAGCAGTTAATTTAGATAATTTTTTATTTGATTGTGGTTATTTTTTAAAAAATACAATTGAGTTTAGATGTCCAAATGGTACATTAGATCCTGTTATATGGCAAAACAATGTTAATTTATTTGTTAAATTATTAAAATATTCAAAAAGTAATAATTTTAATGATGATTTACTTTCTAAAAGACATGAAATGAATAAAAATGAATATTCTAATTTAGAATATTATAAAGAAATATATTTGGATGAAGCTATTGAATTTTGTGATTTAATTTTTAATAATAATTTGGATAAAATAAATTTTTTAAGACAATATTTAAAATCATTTAAAATAGGTAATGGAAAATTAGATAAGGTTAAAAAATTTACATTATATTAAAATAATATGGTAAAATACAGATGTGGTGATGAAAAAAATGAATAATCAAGATTTAACTTTATTGTCGGAAGGACAAATTTGGGGTAATGATAAAGAATCTCAATTAGAAGTAATAAGAAAGTATGGAACAAAAGCTGCAATCACAGATTTATGTGTATTGACAGGTAGCTATTTATGCGAAGATACAGATTATAATATTGATGAAGATAGTTCTTTAAAAGGCAGAACTAGTTGGTTTTGGACTAGATCAGATGATAACGCCAATGATGTCCGTGCAGTCGCTGAGGATGGTAATATGTACGATAGGTATAGCCACATACGCCATGGCGTTGTTCGCCCAGTTTTGAAATCTTCTGTAATCTTTTCTCAAATCTCCCCGAACAGAGTGAGGGGATACAACGGAACTGAAGAAGTAGAATATGGAGAATATCCACAATATGCTGCTGATTCAAGGATGCAAAGTATATTAGAATTAGAATATAATAGAGGAATAAAAAAAACCGGAAGAAGTTATACATTTGATTCAGTAAAATATGATGATTATTGTACAGGATTCAAACCAGTAACTTATGAAGAATATGAATATCAAGAAAAGAAATATATTCGTATAAGAGCAAATTCTGATTTTGGTGGAAATAAATTTAAACTTTCAAATGGCGCCTTTTATAGAGATGACGATTACGTTTGGGTAGAAGTATCACCTGTAAAATGGTTAATTGATGATAGAACAGGAATATTAGTTTCAAAAATAGGGTTAATTTCTGGAATAAGATTTCTTGGTAGAAATCATAATTATAAAGGTGATTTTAGTAGAACAGAAATGAAGGAATATCTTGATAGATATATGATACACGATTTAACTCAAACAGCAACATTTACTC
>CAKPQS010000021.1 GCA_934179675.1 uncultured Bacilli bacterium | reverse complement strand
TCAGCACTCATTCTAAATAAGAAATTTGACTTTTCAATATAAGTCTTATTAGTTAAACTCCTATTTTTTTTAAGTTCCTCAATTACCTTTAAATCAGGATTCTCTATAGTATGATACATTAATGAAGTTATAAAAGTTTCCATATACGTTACAAGAAGCATACTAGGATTAAACATCTGTAATGTCATAGCAGCAGAACCAACAATAAGAAATGCCAATAAAGGTAAATACCTTTTAGAATTTAAATTTTTAATATTTTTTACAATAAAAATAAGCATAACTAAAATAAGAATACTTGATACACCATAAGTAAAATATACACTCAATCCTTCAGTATATCTAGTAGCAAAATCGTCTTTAATAACAAGATTAATTGGTAAAATAAATATCAAAATACTAATTATTAAAAATACAACAATACCATAATTTCTCATTTTTTTCATATCAATTTTTTTATTATCAACGGATATATAAATAATATAAAATGTAAATAAATAAACCCATAATGTTATAAAAAATAAATATAATTTCAAAATAAAATTAGACAATAATAAATTAGTACCATGAATATATGATGCATAAGTACACAAAAGTTCAACAATTAAACCAAAAAAATTAGATAATACTAAAAACGAATATAATTTAGTTTCTACCGTTTTTATATGTTTTTTAAAAAAAATCAAACAAACCAACAATAAACTAAATAATAACGCTAATAAAGGAAAATAAATACCACTCCCCATACAATCCTCCTAATTTAATTATACCATTAAAAAAACTAGACATCAATATCTAGTTAAAACTAATTTTTTAGCATCTTCTTCAAGTAAATTATAATTAATTTTATCAGCCTTTGTTCTAGGTAATTCCGGAACAAATACAATTTGAACAGGTATTTCATTAGCTTTTAATTGAGCTTCATCACCATTTGGCGAAACAAGAGTTTTTTGGCATTTTTCCAATATTTTTGCTTTCATTTCTTCTGTAGGAACCAATCCCTTTTTCAAAACAACATAAGCAATTCCCACAAATAACATTTCATCATCAGGTTTAGGAACAAAAGCAACATCCTCTATTTCATCAATATAAGACATTAACATTTGTACTCTATCACAATAAATTTTATTTAAAGTTGATATTATATAATATCTACTATCTCTTCCAGTTAATTTAAAATAACCATCTTCATATAAAATACCACGAGTACCAGTTTTAAAATATGTTTTACCTTTATAAATAAATTTAGAACGCTCTGTTTCTTTTGGATTATTATAATATTTTTTAAAAACATGTTCGCCACTTATACAAAGTAAACCCTCATTACAAAACTTTAATTCTTCTGTATAATCAGTATTCATTATAATAGCACTAGAACCAACTAATACTTTACCAACAGTATCTAAATTTTCCGGAACACCAACAGCATTTGTATTAGCACCAACTGTTTCAGCATTTCCAGAACCATTACAAATTTTAACATTAGCATTATGCTTTTCGAAAAATTCTCGTCCTTCGTAATTTTTTTGAGGTGTTAAGAAATCGCCACCAGATATAAATGTATGAATACTAGATAGATCTTGTCCTGGTAAAGTATTTTTTTTGATAAGTTCAAGTAAAGCTGGACTACCAAAAATAATATTTGGTTTTTTTGATAAATAATATGAAATATTATCTTTTGATAAATTAGGACCTAAAATAGCTTTTCTTCCACACATCAAAGAAGTCAATGTACTAGTAGCAAAACCATAAGGATATGTAAAAGGTACACAAACAAGAGTACTTTCACCTTTTTTAGTTTTAGTATTTGATGAATTTTTTAAGTAAATACAAGATGCAACAATATTTTTATTTGTCAAAACAACAGCTTTAGGTGTACCTGTAGTTCCACTTGTAAAAAGAATTAAAGCATCATTATTTCCTTTATGAATATTATTACTAAAACCATTATAATAATTAGCAATCGCCCCTAAATCATTAAAATCAACAAAATCATTATAACCTATATTTTTATTATAATTAAAATCTCTATTATTTACATTTTCTTTATTTAAAGTAATAATTTGCTTTACTTTGGTATTTTTTTTAATAATATTATTATAGTCATAATTCTTATCATAATTTATAAATATAGGTGATTCAAATTCATTTAAATAATGTATTATTTCATCCTCTGATGAAAAAGAATTTAAAAACGTTGTACAAGCACCTATTCTATTTAGTGCAAAAAAGGCAGCTACAGCTTGATAAACATTTGGCATCGAAATACATACAATATCATTTTTTTTAATTCCTAACTCTCTAAAGGCTTTAGCCATAACAACAGAATCATCTACTAAATTTTGATAACTTGCTTCTAAATCTAATGAATCTATAGCAATATCCTTTCTGTTTTTTAATGAAACCAAATCAAATAAGCAACTTATATTTATATTTGGTATAATTGGATGTGTTTTAAATACACTTTCATTCATTATACTTTCCCCCATTCAAACTCCATGTTTTAGCATCCGTAATTTTAACATCAATAATTTTACCAATATCACTTTCTGGTGCATCAACATTTACTAATTTCATTGTATCGGTATATCCCATCAAAATACCATCTTTATCACTTTTACCCTCTATTAACACCTTTACTATTTTATTTACATATTCTTTATTTTTTTCTAAACTATACTTATTAACAAGTTCATTTAGTTTATGTAATCTTTCTTCTTTTTCTTCTAGTGTTATATGGTCTTCCATTTTAGCAGCAGGTGTTCCTTCTCTTGGACTAAATATAAAAGTAAACGCTGAATCAAATTTACACTTATTATACAAATCAAGTGTTTCATTAAAATCTTCATCAGTTTCTCCAGGAAAACCAACAATTATATCAGTTGTTATACTAACTCTTTCTACCTTACTTTTTATTTTATTATAAAGTGTTAGATATTCATCCTTTGTGTATCTTCTACCCATTAGCTTTAGTATTCTATCAGAACCACTTTGTAAAGGTAAATGAACATAAGGCATAATATTAGGATATTTACTAATAACATCAATCATTCGATCTTCAAAATCCCAAGGATGACTTGTTACAAATCTAATTCTATCAATTCCTGTTTTAGCAACATCTTCAAGCAAATCAGCCATTTTATAATCATTATTTAAATCCTTACCATAAGCATTTACATTTTGACCTAACAAAGTTATTTCTTTATAACCATCATTTTTTAAATCTATAACTTCTTTTATAATATCATCTTTATTTCTACTTCTTTGTGTTCCCCTTGTATATGGTACTATACAGTATGTACAAAACTTATCACAACCAAGCATTATATTTACCCATGCTTTAATATTACTATCCCTTTTTACAGGTACATCCTCAATTATTTCCGTTGGTCTATTATACACTTCTATTACACGCTCATTTTTTTCAATTACATTTTTAAGAATTGATGGTAATTTATGTATATTATGTGTACCTAATACAAAATCAATGTATTTATATTTATTATCAATTAAGTTTACAACATGTTCTTCTTGAGCCATACATCCACAAAAACCAACAATAACATTTCTTGATTCTTTATTATGTTTAATTCTACCAAGTAAACCAAATACTTTATTGTGAGCATTTTCTCTAATTGCACATGTATTTAAAATAACTAAATCACTATTATAAATAT
This sequence comes from uncultured Bacilli bacterium, assembly GCA_934179675.1. Lineage (GTDB taxonomy): Bacteria > Bacillota_I > Bacilli_A > RF39 > UBA660 > CAG-884. The sequence goes on along the minus strand of CAKPQS010000021.1, from coordinate 21,747 downwards.
CATCACTTGGTCTAAAACCTAAATCTTCAAGAATCGCTCTTATATTTTCACTATCATGTTCATTCATTTGACATCCATAGGTTTTCACAAAATAAGTTTTATTTTGACCAATATTATTATAAGAAATATATTCTTCTTTCTTAAAAATTTCATCTTTATTTCTTTTCTTTTCTTCCATTTGACATGGTTTTAACATAAAATCACTTCCATTTCAGTATTATAGCATATTTACATTAAAAATTAAAACATTTTATAAGCCTTTAAAAAATTATCTTCATTTTTATAAATTGCAATTAATTTAGTATTATGTGTAAAAACTACAATATCTTTATTATATTCATTTTTTATTTTGACACCATTACTTATTTTTTTATACAATTCTTCATCTACTTCTACTTTACAGTAATCTTTTAATATTTCTTCTAAACTAATAATTTTTATATTATCAAGTGGAGTACTATCTTCTATTTTAAAATTACCTTGTTTTATTCTTCTTAATTCAACCATTGTACCAAAGGTATTTAATTTTTTACCAATATCATTTATTAAACTTCTAATATATGTTCCTTTACTTACATTTGTTATAAATGAAAAATATGTTTTATCATTTTCATATACAATATCAGATATTAATTTAATTGAATTAATTTTAATATACCTTTTAGGCAAAATTACATCTTCATTATTTCTTGCATATTCATATAATTTTTTGCCATTTATTTTAACTGCTGAATAAATAGGTACCTCTTGCTCATAGCCAGGCATAAAACTATTTAAAACATTTTCTATTTCCTTTTTACTAATTTTTGTTACTTTTTCTTTTAGTACATTTCCTGTAACATCTAAAGTATCAGTTAATGTACCTAAACACACTTCAGCAATATATTCTTTATCATATCCCGTAATTAAATCAACAAGTTTAGTTGCACGGCCAACACATAAAACAAGAACACCTGTAGCAAGTGGATCTAGTGTACCAGTATGACCTATCTTTTTAGTACCAAGTATTTTAGATACTTTATTTACTACATCTCTACTTGTTATATTTTTTTCTTTATCTATTATAATTATTCCATTCATATTTATAGTATATTACTTTTCTATTTTAATTTCAATTCTTTATTTTCTCTTAATATATTTTCATAATCATTATAAATATCTATAAAAGTATTAGTTTGATACATACCAATTAAAGATTTATATAAATTTAATAAATCTAATTTTTCTTTAGAAGTAGCTTTTATTTTTTTAAAATTAAAATTATCATTTATTAATATTTGAATTGGTAATAAAAATGTTTGATTAACAATCATTTTATTAATTGCACCAACTGCGAATAATGTTTCTGGAATATAAATATCATTTCCATTATCTTTTCTTATACCCATCATAAAGTATGGTGTCACTGCTTCATTTGATGGAACAAAGAAAAATTTTGTCGAATTTGGACCAAATGTTGAAGAATTAGTACTTTCATAAATAGATTTATCAAAATTAATACAACCAAAATTGAAATTTTCAAAAGTTGATAATTTAGAAAATGCTGAACATTTTATTAAAATACGATAATAATTTAAAATATGACTATTATTTTGTTGACTATCATTTTTTATAACATCATCAGCTCGATCAATTATACGTTTCAATAATTTTTCTGATCCATTAATTTTGGAATCATTTAAACCTAAAATATTTTTTGTAGTATCTTCCATAGGATTACTTATTAAAGTTTTATAATCAATTCCAAATAGATGCGCTAAATTTTTTTCAAATATTTGAAAATTAATTTCTTCACCATTACTAAATATAAAATCATAACTTTTCCCTTGATAATTTTTAATATATGTATCATAAGCATTAATTAACATTTGCATAGCATCATAAGCATAATTATTTCCCGGAAATGGAACTGTTTTGGCATACTTATTTACATATTCAAGTTCTCTTTTACTAACCATTTTTTATCTCCTTATCGCCCTTATTTTATAATAAATATTAAAATATGTCAAAATAAAAGAGGTATTTTTTATACCTCATATATTGTTCCTTCTCTTGTATCTTTTAAAGTAATACCTTTTTCTAATAATTCAGTTCTAATATTATCTGCTAAAATAAAATCTTTATTTTTTTTAGCATTATTTCTTTCTTCTATTTTTGATAATATATATTTTTTTAATTCTTCATCTATTTCTTTAGTTTCTTCTTTTAACAAATCAAGACCCAATACTTTATCAAATGATGCAATTAATTTTAATTTTGTACCATTATTTATATCAGCTTTTAATACATCAAAAAGAATTGTTAAAGCATAAGATGTATTAAGATCATCATTTAAAGCGTTTTTAAATAAATTATTATACTTATCATAATCATTATTATTTATAATATTATCATTAATAATAGTTTTAATTTTATTCTTTAGTTTAATATATGTATTAGAAGCACCATCTAAAGCTTCATAAGAGAAAACCAATTGTTTTCTATAATGAGATTGTAAACACATTAACCTATAAGCAAGTGGATTATAACCTTTACTTTCAAGTAATGATATTGTTAAAAAATCACCTGATGATTTACTCATTTTACCATTTTTATCATTTAAGTGTTCTGTATGAAACCAGTAATTGCACCATTTATGACCTAAATAACTTTCTGATTGAGCTATTTCGTTAGTATGATGCGGAAATATATTATCAACGCCACCACAATGAATATCTAAATATTCGCCTAAATATTTAATACTGATTCCAGAACATTCTATATGCCATCCAGGATATCCAATACCCCAAGGGCTTTCCCATTTTAATTCTTGATCTGAAAATTTAGATTTTGTAAACCATAATACAAAATCAGCTTGATTGTGTTTACCAATATCTTCACTTACATTTTCTCTAGCTCCAACAACCATATCATCTATTTGATGATTTGTTAATTTATAGTAATCTTCTAATTTAGTAACATCAAAATAAACATTTCCATTTGATACATAAGCATATTTTTTTTCTAATAAAACTTCTATTATTTTTATATATTCATCTATACAAGATGTTGCTTTAATAACAGTATCTGGCCATTTAATATTTAATTTTTTTGTATCTTCTTTAAAAGCATTAGTATAATAATCAGCAATTTCTAAAACAGTCTTATGTTCTCTAATCGCACCTTTAACCATTTTATCATCACCAGAATCAGAATCACTTGATAAATGTCCAACATCAGTAATATTCATTACGCGATCAACTTTATAATTATTGTAAATTAAAGTTTTTTCTAATATGTCTTCCATTAAATATGTTCTTAAATTACCAATATGTGCAAAGTGATATACAGTTGGTCCACAAGTATACATTTTAACAACATCACTATTTGGTACAAATTCTTCTATTTTTCTTGTTAGTGTATTATATATATTCATAAATACTCTCCTTCAAGTAAAGTATACTATATTTTTATTTTTTTTTCAACTAAACTATTGCATAATAAAAAAAAATATGGTATCATTAAATACGTGTTGGACCCTTAGCTCAGTTGGTTAGAGCATTCGGCTCATAACCGAGCGGTCATAGGTTCGAGTCCTATAGGGTCCACCACTTGCGGGTGTGGCGAAATTGGCAGACGCGCTAGACTTAGGATCTAGTGGTATATCCATGGGGGTTCAAGTCCCTTCACCCGCACCAATCTGATATAATATTTAGATTTTTCTAAATTTACTAAAACTAACGAAAAGTTAGTTTTTTTATTGTAATTAATGATATAATATAGTTAGTAAAGGATGGTGTTTATGAAAAAAAATTTAAATTCTAATCAATTAAAATTTATAGCTGTACTTGCTATGATATTTGACCATTTATTATGGGTATTAAAACCAGGATACAATAATGGTACTTTAATCTTACTTCTTCATTTAATCGGAAGAATTGTTGCACCTATTTTTTGTTTTTTTATAGCTGAAGGTGCTTATTATACACACAATAGAAAAAAATATTTATTAAGACTTTTATTATTTGCCCTAATATCTCATTTTGCTTATTGTTTTGCATTTGGAATCAATTATATACCTTTTATAAATGGAACATTTTTTAATCAAACAAGTATAATGTGGTCTTTATCATTAGGTCTTATTGGAATTATGATACAAGATTTAAAAATTAAAAATATTTGGAAATTCATATTAACTATATTATTATGTATATTAGGTTTTCCTTCCGATTGGAGTTCGGTTGCTGTAATGATTATTATTTATAATTATGCATATAAAAATGATTTTAAAAAACAAATGATTAGCCAAACAATATTTTCTAGTACATATGCAATAGTGTATAGTATTTTTATTAATATATGGTATGGTATTATTCAAATGGGAACAATATTTTCTATTCCATTACTCGCAAAATATAATGGTCAAAGAGGAAAATGGAAAAATTTTAAATGGTTCTTTTATATAATTTATCCCCTACATTTAATAATCTGTGGTTTGATTAGATTGCATCTACATGGAAATATACCAGTTATTATAGGTGGCTAAAAAATTTAACATAAGTAATTATACTACTTATGCTTTTTTTATAAAAAAAAGTAGAACCTTATGTTCTACTAATAATACATTTTACTTTTTTTGAAAAATGCATAACAACCAATTACAAATAATGTACCTGCAACTACTACTATTAAAGTTGTATTAATACCAGTATCTGGATTACCACAAGCTTCTTCATAAACATCTTTTGAAACTACATTACCTGTATTATCATAATATTTACCATTTTCAATTTTACATTTTGGTGTTGTTTTGCAATCTGCTTCGTATTTTTCTTTTGTTACAACATTACCATTTTTATCATAGTATTTACCATTTTCAATTTTACAAGTTGGAGTAACAGTATTTGTAGTAACTCTTATAGTAATACAGTATCCATCATCATTAGAAATATTAGTTGTATTTGTACCATCGACATTTGAACCAATAAATACTTCATCCATTCTTATATGAATTAAATCAGAAGTAGTTAAAGAACTTTCAGCTTTAAATTTAAATTTTAATACTTGAACAGTACCATTTTTACCAGTTGAACTAGTTACTTCTAGACCTGTTACTAAATTAAAAGCTTTAAAAGGACTTAAATTAGTTCCTGTACCAACAAAACCTGAAAGTGCAGTAGCATCTGTACCAGTGTCAGTAACACCATCAGCTCTAAAATTAGTAGCCTTAACATATTTTAAATCACTAGCATCTTTGATAATCATTGTAACTTCAAATTCTTCACCAGCTTTAACACTTGTTGGATATTGAAAACATACTTTAGCATTACCAGGACAATCCTCAATAGCACTTACACTACCAACAAATAGCATGCAAATTAAACATAATAATATTTTCTTTATATTCATATATATCTCCCACTCCCTATTATTAGTATATCAACATTTTTTTTAAATGTAAATATTTTTTTATAGCAATCTGTAAATTAAGAGACAATAAGTTCTAAACGGAACCATGAATTTTTATTATAAGATAATGTGTATTCTTTATTATTTAAAGTAAATTTATTCGGTAAAGTTTTTAAGAAAACATCCTTTAATTCACCATAATCATCAATACCATTTAAACTAATTGTTCTAACATAAAATACATATTTGCCTTTTTCTAAATCCTTAATATCAATACTAGCACTAAACCAAGCATATGTTCTTAAATAACCATCATCAACATTTAAATTTATTTGATTACCCTTTACACTACCAATCTCATAAGTATATCTATTTCCAGTATCAATATTTTCAACAACTAAATATCTTTTAACTAAAGCCTTATAATCGCCATTAATGTTAAAAGAATAACCTGTTATATTTAAATTTTTATTAAAATCAATAGAACTAATACTATTATACATATTAGATGAATGTTTAGTTGAACCAGGTGCTATTAAACCATTATCACTAATAAGTACTTCCATTGGAAATTCTCTTTCGTAATTATTATTTCTAAAATAATAGCCCCTACCATCTTCATCAGATATCTTTTTTGTAACATCTAATAAAAACATATTTCTAAACAAATTTAAAGCTTCATAATTATCTTTTCTTGCTCTTATATAAAGTGTATATTCACCCTTTGGAACATCTTTTAAATCAATACTATCCTTAAACCATATTTTTGTATACTTATTTTTATTATCGCTATAAGTTCTTGTATAACTATCACTTATATAAGGATTAAGCTCAAAAACATACTTCATATTACTATTTTTATCAGAAAAAATCAAATCATACGTAGTATCACCAGTATTATCAATACCAATTATTGCCAAATAACCACTTACATCTAAAGTTTTACCATTATAATTCATTTTTTCTAAATAAAATGCTCCATCTTTTTGAATATATTTTTTTACATATACTTTAGCATCTTTACTAACAATATGGCCAAATGAATCACTAACAGAAATACTAATTTTATAAATACCCTCTTTATTAAAATCAATATCACCATCAATACTAACTCTATCAATTAGATTGCCATCTTCATTATCGTAAACAGTTATATAATCTTTTAAATTAATTGGATTATTAATAGTAGTTTCCATACTAGCAACATATAAATTAGGTATTAAATCGCTAACAACATTTACAATAATTTCTTTTCTAGTTTCAATACCCTTACTATTCATAACTCTATAAACAACTTTATAAATCCCAACAACTTTAGTATTTACATTATTAGAAACAACCTCAATATTAGAACTTATATCACCATCAACACTATCATAAGCCGTTACATATTCATAAGGTTTAAATTCTTTTCCTTCAGAAATAGTAATTGTATTACCATTTATAACAGGAATACTATCACCAACTACTTTTATAGTTATTTTTTTTGAATATGTAAATCTATTACTATCAGTAACAGAATATACTAAATCATAACTACCAGCTTTTGAAGTATCAACACTACCATCAATTACAATTTGTTCAGTTAAATCATCATCTTCTTTATCTGTAGCTTTAACTCCTTTTAATTCATCAAATGAATCACCTAAATGAATTGTTTTATCAGCAATACCTTCTATTACAGGTCTATTATTTTTAACATAAAGTTTACTTGCTTCAACATAACCATAACTATATTCAAATAAATATTCATTTTTATTAGAAGAAACATTTCTATCTTCCGTTAAAGCAACTTCAGTATAAACTTTATACCATAAATTACCATTACTATCTTCTTTTAATTCTGTTACAATCAGACTCATATTAGAAGTTTTATATTTATATTTTTCATTTTGAAGTTTATAGATAATTGTACTATTTAAATCTGGTTCCTTATAAACAGGTAATGCTTCGCTTGTTAATTTAACACCAATAGTATTTTTGTTATAATCAAGTCCACCATAATTATCATCATTATAATAAGCTATTCGAGCCTGTTTTTCACCCCAATAAGGATCAGATGCATAATTAACATTCATACCACTTCCTTTATTACCAAGAAAAGCACCCATATAATAAGCATAAGTTGGTATACCATAAGCACCAACATAATTTTTAGCGTGACTTGCAATAGCTTCTTCTAAATCTTTATAACTAGAAGCACAAGTAAAAACACAACTATCATAAGCATTATGACCAAATGGATTATTTTTAGCGATAGCAAGTTCACTAGTACCCATTCCACCTTCTAAAACAGCAGTTACAAATATACTAAAAGCATTAACACCATAATTTTTAGAAACATTTATAAAACTATCACCTTTTCCAAATAAAGTTGAAATACCTTTACGATCTATACCAGCAATAAATTTACCATTTTCATCAACATATTTTATATTGGGATCAGGTAATTTAGTATAACCATTTTCTTGAATGATTCTATTAAAATCTTCAGCTGTATAACCAGTTATTGAATGTAATGGTAAATACTGATAATAAGAAAAATATGGTTTGTCTTTATTAACTGCTCTTGTATAATTTCCATTTTTATAATCATCTAACATATCATAGGCTGTTTTATAAAAATAATTTCCATCAAAACTATAATATTTAGTATTCTTTTCTAAAATATCAGCTACAGAACTATAGTATGATAAATTAAGTGTTGTCGTTTTAGTACCATTTGTTTTGTAAGTATGATAAAAATACTTGGTGTCCGTTTTATAATATGTTTTTATATTTATACCAGTATTAACACTTAAATATGTTTCTCCTTTATTTTGAGCTACATATCTTTCATTTCCATTATAATCAATTTTATACCATTTATATGTTCCATCATCTATTACATCAGAATATTTATACGTTCCTCGTGGAATATTACCATACGCCTGGGAAGAACTACTAGGTCCACCCCTTAATGATAAATTATCAATTTTAGGAGAAACAGTATTTTCATATAGATCAACAATTGGAACAATTGTTGCATATTTATATCTAACATATCCTACCATACCACTTATTTTTAGTTTTATCATATCATATTTTTCATCGTAATCAATAAAGGCTGCATCTCCACCCCAATCACCAGATAAATATGTGTAGCGATACTTACCATTTTTATAATCACTTGCATTTTCATATATATAAGTTAAACCACCATAACCATCTTTATTTAATATGCTTGAAAAACCATCTAATTTTACAAAAGCATATTTTGCATTTATTAAATTATCATTTTTATATAATACACTAATATGTTTATCATCATTTTCGTATGCATTCATAGCTTTTTTAGCTTCATTATAATCAGTATAGCATTTTAAAATTTCTTCTTTTCCTAAACTATCTCTTACTCTTAACTCATAATCATTACAAGTATCAGCTTTTACAGATAAAGAAGTTAATGACAACAATATTAAAATGTAAAAACATATCTTTTTCATACTTCTACCCTCTATAAAATTATAACATTTTTTTTTTAAATTGTATAGTAAAAAATCTTTTCATAAGAAAAGATTAGTTACAAGATGTACAATAATTTAATTCTGATTTTTGAATATAACCTGATATTTTTTGTTTAAAATTTGCGATTTTATCACTATTCCAATAATCACTTGGTGTTCCATTAGATATCATACTTGTTTCATTATCACCAGCCATTATTTCACCTTTTTTTACAAATACAACTTGAGGAACATATACTTTTTTGTTTCCATTTTCATCTTTTTCTAATATACTATCTAATAATTTTACTATTTTTTGATAATTTTCTGTATTATTGCTACGCATTTCTTTAATATTTAAATAATATATTTTTTCAATACCATTTTCTTTTGCTACTTCATTTAAATAGACTGTATAAGTTTGACACCAAGGACATTCTGGAAAGCCTAAATAAACAATTCCTGATCCACTTTCTAAAACATTTATTATTTCTTCTTCTGTTTTATAAACAAATATATTATCCATTGGTACTTTTGTATATTCAACACTAAATTTATAATTATCCTTTTTTTCTTCATCCATATTTGGAATACCATCATCTACAAAGAACAAATAGAAAATGACACCTCCAATTACAAATATCAAGAAAAAAGCATATAATAAGTAATTTGTTTTTTTCATTTTTTATACTCCAATCTTAATTAAGTATAACATTTTTTTTATTACTTTACAATACCTATATTAATTGTGCTTATATATTCAGTATTCAATATTTTATCATAAAACATTTTTTTATTTTTAAACATAAAAATGATATTTAAAAAATAAAAAATAGGAATTAATAAAATTAATATATAAAATAAGTATATTTTTTCGACAAAGTCATTTTTTAGTAAAACAAATGATAAAGGCAAATAGTAATAATATAAATATATAATTACTAATCTTAATAATAAATTTAAAAATTGTTTATCTTTAAATTTTATTTTAACATTCAAAAATTTACCTGCTAATGTCATACCATCATTTAAAGAAGGAATAATTACATAATATATAAATAATACTATATAATTTATATAATTATAATTAAAAAAAGAATGTATTAATATATATATAATTTCATATAAAAACAAATCTAAAACAAATAAAACAATTCTTCTTAAAGGTGAGACTATTTTACCATCTTCAATAGATTTTTTATCAATTTTTTCTCTTGATGGCAAAAATGTAATTAATCCCATAATTTGATACCCAATAAATCCACCTAATGTATTAATTATTAAATCATCAACATCAAATAATCTATATGGTCTTGGGTAAATAAAATATAATCCTGTTAATTGTGTCAATTCAAAAAAAAGTGAAAGTAAAAAAGAATATAATAATGTTTTTTTTAAATCACATTTATAATAATATCTCAAATACATACCAAATGGGATAAACATTAAAATATTAAATACAACAGTATAAAAAGAACTATCCATTAAAGCTTTTAAATAGGTTTTATAATTATTTATAACAAGTGGTGTTTCATTAATAAAGTCAGTAATAAATTTAAATGGAATAAGTTGCACTTTAGGTGTTGTTAAGTTTTTAACGTATTCTATACTAGGAAGTGGTAATATAACTAAAAAGTATGTTGTCATTAAATATAAAATAAACGAATATACAATTAAAACTCTTAATTTATTAATTGATCCATATTTATGGTATTGTTTTAAAATAAAAGGGATTGTAAAAATAAATGCAATTATAGGGAAAAAAATAAATGCTTGTTTTATTATATTTAAATATTCCATGATATCACCTCTAACAATATTTTTTTCAATTTAATTATACCAAAAAAAGTAGTTTTATGCTACCTTTTATATTTATTTAATTTTTCTTTTTCTTGAATAGATATTCTATAACTATCATGACATTTTGATATCATTTTATTTATAACAAAACTATTTATTTTATTATTTTCTATATACTCTATTACCTTATTTTTATTTTTTATGTAACATTCACATAATAACCATGCATAAGCCATATTAATATAGTAATCATCAGTATTAATTTGTTTTATTATTTCAAATACTTCATTTATATTTGTTTTAATAAAACTAAATAATATTATAATTCCTATTCTAACAACATAATTATTTTTACTTTTTATATACTCTTTTGATAATTCTAAATATTTAATATTATTATCAAATTTTAATACATCCGTAGTAGCCCAGCACATTTCATTTTTTATATATTCATTTAGATATTTTACTTTTAAATCATAATCTTTAATTTTATTTATTAAAAATCCATTTATTAATATTTCTTCATAATAATTAGATAAATTATATTTTAAAAATGATTCATAATTACCTTTATATATTTCATTAGTGATCTTTTTCAAAACAGGACTTTTAATAGCAAGCACTTTTAATTTTGTTCTTGTTATATTTTTAGTCCATTCTTCTTTTTCTTTATTTTGCATTTTTATTAAATATTTTTCAAAATCTTTAATATCTTTTTTAAGCCATTTTTCTTTCTTTAAATCCATTTTTTCACCAAATTCATTATAACATTTTTTATTTAAATAATATAGTTAATTTAATATTAGTTCTAATAATAACATTATTATAAATCCTATAGTAAAACTAATTACACCAATTTTACTATTTTTTTCTTTTGCCTCAGGCACTAATTCGTCAACTATAACATATATCATCGCACCACCTGCAAAGCTAAATAAGTATGGTAATAAATTATTTATTTTTATTGTAATTATACTTGTTATAAGCGCAAATAAAGGCTCAACTATTCCTGAAATTATACCATATTTTAATGAATTATGTTTATTATTTAATAAACCAACTATCATTCCTTCTGGTATATTATGAAGTGTTATTGCAAGTGATAATGTAAAAGCACTTTTAAGGCTCATTATGTTAGTTATACTTCCAGCTAATCCTACTCCAGTTGCTATGCCTTCAGGTATGTTATGCAAAATGATGGCAATTATAATAATTAAATTTGAATTATTATTTTTGTTTATTTTTAAATCCAATGAAAGTATCATGAATATTCCGAATAATATACCAAATATAGGTGGAAACCAACTATTACTCATTTCTATTGACGGATTAATTAAAGATAAAAAAGATGCAACTAACATTACACCAGCTGAAAATCCAAATGCTTTTTTTACTAAATTTTTATTGTTATTGATAAAATACACACTTAATGTACCTATTATAGTACCTATTAAAGGCATAATAATTATTAAATATTTCATATTATAATTATATTAAAAAAAACATATAAAATTCTATAATTAAAAACATAGTATCATTTTAGATAATACTATGCTTTATATTATAAATTTTTTTTAACATAAATAAATATTGTCAATAATTCAAGTATCATATTAATAATAAAAGTTATATTAATAATATTTATATCAATATTAACAACATAAGATAAATAACAAAGTGATAAAAAAGCAAACTCTATAACAGTCTTAAACTTACCAACATAATGAGATTCTGGATTTTTGTTTTTCTTAAAAGCAATATAATTAGTAAGTGCGATTATAATCTCTGTTATAATTAAAATAGAATAAAACCCATTAATCTTAATAATCGGAACCATCAAAGATAAAGTAAAAAATTTATCAGTAACAGCATCTAATAATTTACCAAACTCACTAGTAGCATCAAACTTTCTTGCAAGTAAACCATCAAAAATATCAGTAATTGCCGCTAAAATAACAATAATTAAAGCAACATTAAACTTATCAAATAAAAACAAAGGAATAATAAAGAAAGGTGCTAAAAACCTTATAAATGTAAGTAAATTAGGAATATGCTTATATCCTTTATTATTCCTTAAATCACTTTTTAAATCTTTAAAATAATCTTTTACTATATTCACACTAATCACCTTTTTTAATTGTACTTGATTTATCACTATAAGTGGTATGTAGTAACTTAATAGCTTTTTTACCATTAGGTTTACCCAAATATTTTTTATACAAATCAATTATAGCACCATTTTTATAAGAAGTCTTTATTTTTTTTAGTTTTTCTTTTTTATATAAACTATTCATTCTTTTTTCTTTAATTAAAGATTCCTCATAAATATCTAATTTTGGTCCACCACCACCACCAATACAACCACCATAACAATTCATTATCTCAATAAACTCATATTTACTTTTACCCTTTTTAATATTTTCAAGTATCCTTTTAGCATTATTCATACCATTAACAACAGCAATATTGATCTCTTTATCACCAATAAATATATTAGTTTCTTTAACATTATCTAATCCTCTAACCTCATTTAATTCAAAATAATTCAAATCATCATCTGTTAAAATATTATAAACACATCTAATAATACTTTCACTAACACCACCAGTATTTCCAAATAAATATCCACTACCACTACCATTAAAAATACTATCAAAAGAAGCTTCTTTTATTGTATTATAATTATATTTATCTTTTATATAATCTATTAATTCTCTAGTTGTAATTGCTAAATTACAATAACCCATTAATTCTTTTCTCTTAATCTCATATTTTTTAGATGTACAAGGAACAACAGCAACAATATAAACATCATCTAAATGTTTTTTAGAAACAAAATAATTTCTAATAATAGTTGCTAGCATTAATATTGGACTTTTACAAGAAGATAAATTTTTTATTAATTCTGGATAATATTTTTCAATATATAAAACTGAAGAAGGACAACAAGATGAAATTAAAGGTAAATTTTTATTATTCTTTATTCTTTCAATTAATTCATAAGATTCTTCAATAGTTGTTAAATCAGCACCATAAGTAACATCAAATACATAATCAAAACCCATTTTTTTTAAAATACCAACTAACTTTTTTTCTTCGAATGAACCATATTTTTTATTAAATTCTTCCCCAATTGTTACCCTAACAGCTGGCGCAACTAAGGCAATACATGTTTTATTTTTTAAATTTTTTAACAATTCTGGCATATCATTTTTAGGCATTAAAGCACCTGTTGGACATGTCTGAATACAACAGCCACAATAAACGCAATTATTAAAACATTTATTATCTTTTAAATTTTCCCTTAGCTTACATGTATTTTTACACATTCCACATCCAATACATTTTGCTAAATCTCTTTCAATACATAAATTATCATCAATTATAGTAGCATTAATTCCATTATCATTATTTTCAATTAAAACAAAATTTTTATTTTTACATTTAGGACAAATATTAATTTTTTTATCATAATAATTATTACATAAAGTACATCTAAACAACTATCATCACCTTAAACATTATAACATCTTTAAATATTAAAAAAAAGTGCTTTTAAACACTTTTAGAATAAATTACCAATTATAGGTAAAGTTCTTTTTTTCTTCATAATAACATTATATAGTCCTACAATATTTAAACTAAATACTAGCAAAAATATTATTATTAAAGGAATAGTTATATAAAGTGGTATATATCTTGTACATACTCCCCATGAGCATTTAGAAACTTTAATTCGGGTAAATATAAAACATAACATACCATATATAAGTTCTATTATAAATAATGTTGTACCTTGTTTAGCATGATATTCAACAAATTCTGAATCTGTTTTTTTAAAATAAGGAATAAGATTCAAAAATGGAATATATGATAGAATTGCACTTTTCAGGTTTCCCGTTGCATCCTCAAGGTCAACTTTTTCTTCTCTAACTTTAAAAATATCCATAATTCCTCCAGTAGATACATATTATACTATATATTTTTAAATTTGTCCATTTAATTATTTTCTTCAATTTCCATTATTTTTTTAACAACTTCTTTATCATAATAACTAATTTTACCATCAGGCATATATAACATTCTATCAATATTTAAATTATTAGTAAAACTAATATTATGTGATACTACTAACATAGTTCCCTTATATTCTCTAAAAACATCAGCAATCATTTCTTGTGTTCTAGGATCTAAATGATTAGTAGGTTCATCTAAAATAAGAAAATTTGCACCCATACATGCTAGTTTTGCTAGTGCCACTCTACTTCTTTCACCAGGTGATAAATATTTAATTTTTTTAAACACATCATCACCATAAAATAAAAATCTTCCTAGTAAACTTCTAAGTTCTTTTTCTCCTTTACCTAAATTACTTAAATTTTCAATTATTGTTTTATCTAGTTCTAATCCTTCATGTTCCTGTGCATAATAACCAATTGTTGTTTTTTCTCCTTTTATAATACTACCAGTTATAGGTTTTAAAATACCTACTATTAATTTTAATAAAGTAGATTTACCAACTCCATTAGTACCAACAATTAAAAATTTTTCTCCTCTTGATAAAGAAAATGTTAAATTTTTAAATAGTATTTCCTTATAACCAAAAGTAACATTATCTAATTTTAAAGGTATTAACTCACTCTTTTCTTTTATTTCCAATTTTAAATTAGCGTCTTTTAATTTTGGTTCAACAACAATTTTATTTTTTTGTAATTTCTCTAACTTTTTTTCTCTATCTTGAGCCATCTTTTTTCTATTGCCAGATGAATTACTATACAAAAGAACAATTTTTTTTAATTTTTCTTCTTCTTTATTTTGCTTTTCTAATTGTTGATTAATTAATTTATTTCGTTCATCCAATTTTTTTAGAAAAACAGAATATGATCCACTAAATAATTCCATATTTTTATTTAGTTTATCTAAATATAAAGTTTTAGTAGTAACACTATCTAAAAATTCTTTATCATGTGATATTATTAATATTGTTCCTTTATAATTTTTAATATAATTTATAACATATTCTTTAGTTTGCTTATCCAAATGATTAGTTGGTTCATCAAGTAATATTACTTCTGGTTTAGAATACAACAATTTAGCAAATGCCACTTTAGATTTTTGACCACCAGATAAATTAGATAATTTCTGATACAACATTTCATCATCGATGTTCATGCCATTTATAATTTTTAAAAGTGTACCTTCAGCAGAATAGTATTCCCAATAATTTAATTCATTTTCTATTTTTTCTTGTTTTTTATATAGTTCATCAATATTTTTACCATCACCAATTAAATTATATATTTTAGTTAATTCTTTGTTTAATTTATCAATTGGTCTAGCTGATAATAAATAATCAAATACTGATATATCCATATTAGGAACTTCATCATTTATAACTTGAGGAAGTAATTGAACTCGAGCTTTATTTTTTATAATTATTCTACCATGATCAGGCTCTAGTTCGTTCATTATTAGTTTAAAAAATGTTGTTTTACCAGCACCATTTACGCCAACAATACCAATATGTTCATTTTCATTTATTATCAAGTTTATATTTTCAAATATTTTTTCTGTTCCATAAGAAAATGTTAAATCTTTTAATTGCATATTTCATCACGAAATAATTATACATTATTATATAAAGTATTTCAATATTTCTTTTTACTTTTTGTTTACACTTTTAAAAATTTATAACTTGACTTATAGTATTAAAATAATATAAAATTAGATTGCAAGAGTTATTTTAGCTTTTGTATTAGTGAATATTTTTAAGTAAAAAAACTTAAAATTCTTATTAATTGTAAAATCTTCTCTTTCATTTTGCAATAATAAGAACCCCCAAAAAAAAGTAGAACATCTACTTTTTATTTTGCAAATTTATTTTTAATTCTTAAAGTATTAATTATGGTAATTAAAGTTACACCTGTATCAGCAAATACAGCTAAATACATAGTTGCTAATCCAAATATACTTAATAAAAGAATTATTATTTTTGTTGAAAACGCAAATAATAAATTTTGCTTTATTATTTTTTTTGTATATTTAGAAATATCTATTGCTAATGGTATCTTACTTAAATCATCATTCATTATAACTATATCACTAGCTTCTATTGCAACCTCTGATCCAGCATTTCCCATTGATATACCGATATCTGCTCTTTTTAATACTGGAGCATCATTAACACCATCACCTACAAATATACTTAAAGAATTATTATCTATTTCTTCATATATTTTATATTTATCGGTTGGCAACATTTCATATCTTATATCATCAATACCAAGTTTTTTACCAATAGCAAGTGCTACATCTTTTTTATCACCTGTTAATAAATGAACATTAATATTTTTGTTTTGTAAATCTTCAATAACTTTTTTGGCATTTGCTTTTAAACCATCATTTATGGTAATTGAGGCAACATGTTTACCATCAATATTTAAATGCAAAATAGCATCATATTCACAACTACATATTTTTTTATTACCAACAGTAATTTTTTTATTATCAATATTAAATTCAATACCTTTTCCTTCTATTTCCCTAAAATTATTAATTTTTAAATCTTCTGTTTTTTTTAAATTCATAAAACTTCTAGCAATTGGATGATTTGAATATTTTTCACCATTAACTAAAATATTAATTATTTGTTGTTTTGTATAACTTTTATCAATTATTTTAATATCACTTACCCCAAACTCACCAGTAGTTAAAGTACCTGTTTTATCAAATATAATGTTATTAGAATGTACTAAATTATCTAAATAATTACTTCCTTTTATCAAAATTCCGTTTTTACTAGCTATACCTATTCCTGTAAAATATGAAAGAGGAACAGAAATTGCAATTGCACATGGACATGATATTACTAAAAATGTTAAACTTCTATAAATACTTTCATTTAATGAAATATTAAATAGAGGTAAAATTACAATTAATAAAACAGCACTTAAAATAATAGTTGGTGTATATATTTGACTGAATTTACTTACATTTGTTTCTAATTTACTTTTTTTATCGGTTGCTTCTTCTAAAATGGATAGTATTTGAGCTACTGTTGAATCTGAATAAGTTTTTGTAACTTTCATTTTAATTACATTATCCATATTTATACATCCCGATAATATTTGATCGTTTATATCAATATTTTTATATAAACTTTCTCCTGTTATGTTAGATGTATCAATTTTACTTTTACCTTCTATTACAATACCATCAACTGGTATTTTTTCACCTTTTTTTATAATAACAATATCACCTATTTTTAAGTCTTCAACTGATACTTTTATTTCTTTTATACCTTCTTTTTTATTAGCGTAAGGTTCTTTTAAATCAATCAAATTTGATATTGATCTTCGAGAATTATTTATTGCTTTTTCTTCTAAAATTTTGCCTATTGTGTAAAGTACAACTACCATCATACCTTCTATTACTTCGCCTAAACATAAAGCACCAATGCATGATATTGTTATTAAAGCATTTTCATCTACTCTTTTATTTTTTACTAAAATTTTAATTGCTTTTATAAATGTTTTATATAAAAGTAAAGTATAAGATATTATATAAAATGTTATTTTATATTTATCATTTATTAAATAATAACCAATTAAACAAATCAAAATTGCAGATATTAAGATCCATAAATGATACTCTTTTTTCACGTTTATTTTTTCTTCTGTAACACTAGCTTCTGGTTCTACATTTTTTACAATTTTGTTTATTTCTTTTAATTTACATTCTTTTTCACTTTCAAATGTAATAATTGATGTATTAAAATTTACTTTAGCATTAGTAAAATGTTTATTTAATTCTTTTTCCACTTCAATTGCACAATTAACGCAATCTAGATTATTAATATTATATTTATATTTTCTCATTTTTACCTCCAATATAATTATATGATTTAATAGTTAATATGTCAATATAATATGATATTTTTATCACATCTTTGATTTTTTTTTATTTTTGTTATATAATATTTTTTGGAAGTGATTATATGTCTAATATTAGAATGCCTAAACAAAAACGTTCTATTGAAAAAAGAAATAAAATTATTGAAAAAGGGTTTGAACTCATTTGTAAAAATGGATTTTATAATACTAATACTAACGATATAGCAAAATATGCAAATGTATCAACGGGTATTGTTTATCAATATTTTAATGATAAAAAAGAAATATTTTTAGAAGGAATAAATTTATATTATAATAGTATTATGTTCCCTATTTTAGATGTTTTAGAGAGCAAAAATAATTTAGATGATATTATAGATGAAATAATTAATAAATTTTTGTTAAAACATACTTTATCTAAAAATGCACATGAGGAAATAATTGCTCTTTCACATTTGGATGAAGATGTATCTAAAATTTTTCATGAAAAAGAATTAGAAATGACTAATAAAACTATTGAATTTTTAAATAGTTTAAATATTAATTTAAATAATAAAAAAGAAAAAGTTCATATAATTATTGGCATAATTGAAAATTTATGTCATAGTATTATTTATCATGATGATGATTGTTTTAATTACGATGAAATGAAAAAAGAAGTTATTTTAATTATTAAATATATAATAAATAGTTAATTTTCTTTAAAAAAAGCATAAAATGTATTGTAATTGATTTTAGTTTTTGCTATAATTAATTTGCACGGAGCCATAGCCAAGTGGTAAGGCGTGGGACTGCAACTCCCTGATCGTTGGTTCAAATCCGACTGGCTCCTCCATTAAAAAATCTATCCGAAACTTTTATAGTTTAGGACTTAAATACAAAATATCAATTTCATGCGAAATTGATATTTTTTAGTGTTGTTAATAACTTTGAGACATTTTCCAAAGTTATCATTTAATCAAAATTTCTTTATTTAATATTTTTGTTAAACTTTATACAAAAAATAAATAATTAAACTTTTAAATAATAAAAAAGCTAAAAGTTTTACTTTTCTTTCAAACTAATAGCCGTTTCTTCATTTTTTCTAATTAAATCATACATAATAATATAATTTGAAATATTTATTTTATTTTGAGCGATTATATTATTTTGTTCTATATAATCATTTTTTACAACTAATTTATCTTCTAAAGCTTTAAACAAATCTCTTTTAGTATCATAATACATTTTATCTGTTAACCAATTTCCATTTGGAAAAACAACTATATTATCGCTATTATCAAATAAGTCACTGCCTAAAGTATATTTTGTTTCAAATCCAAACATATTGGCAATTGTTGGAAATACATCCAACATAGATGATACTTTATTTATAGTTTTAGGTTCCACATCTTTAAAATAAATAATAAATGGTACACTTCTTAATAATTCATAATCAATATCATCAATAATTTTATAATCAAGTGAATCTTTTCCAATAACTTTACCAGTTTTTTTATCATAGTTATAAAAATATTCAAATTGACTTTTTTTTATTTTAGCGTCATGATCACCATATATTATTAAAACAGTATTATCAAGTATTCCTTCTTCTTCAAGTCCATCAATAAATTCCCCTAATGCTTTATCTGCATAATGAACAGATTTAATATAACTACCTAAAACAGATCCTTCTAAATAACCATCAATAATTAATTTACCATTTTTATCATAATGATAAGAAGAAACATCAAAATCAGATAAATCTTTTCCTTCATTTGTAAAAGGAGTATGATTGGATAATGTTATTAATGTTCCATAAAATTTTTTACCTTTAGCATTAATTTCCTTTATTTTAGTTAAAGATTGTCTAAAGAATGATTCATCAGATAATCCTAAACCTATTATTTCATCTAAATCATAATCGGTTTCATAATTATAAAACTTTTGATATCCTAAACTATTATACATAATATTTCTATTCCAAAATGTTCCGTTATTAGCGTGCATTGAAAATGTATAATATCCTGCATCATTAAATTTTTTTTGAATTGATTCATATTTTCGATTCCAATAATTTATAAATACAGTTCCATTATTAGTTGGTAAAAGACTTGTTGAAAATGTAAATTCCGAATCACTAGATGTACCTACACTATCTAAAGCATAAAAATTGTTAAAATATAAACTTTTATTTATTAACTTATTTAAATTAGGCGTTATTTCCTTACCATTTATTTTTTTATTAATAACAAAATTTTGTAAGCTTTCAGCATGAATTACAATAACATTTTTACCATTAAAAATATTTGTATATTCATTTTTTTCTTTTGTTTTAGGATTACTATAATATTCTCTAAATATTTTAGCACCATTATCACTTCCAAATAGATTTACAAGTGATGGTTTTAAACTAACAATAAAATCATCTATTTGATATATATATATACCAAATTGCATTACTACATATTCTCTATTCCAATTTTTCCATATTCTTGCATAATCTTTACCTTTATAAAATGGTGCAAGTAAAGCAAGTACTATAATACCGCTTAAAATAGTAAATTTAAATTTTGTTTTATTTTTTTCAATACCAATTAATTTATTTAAAATAATAAATATTGGTATTTCTAAAAAGAATAAAAAATCTTTAAATTCTAAAACGTTATTTACAACAGCATTACTTACATCTTTTAAAAATGTAATTGATCCTATTAATGATATTGATACAAATGATAAATAATTATTATAATAAATGCTATTAGAGAAGCAAGTAATTGATCCTAAAATGGTCATAATTAATAAATAGATATATCTATTTTTATTTTTAAATAAATAAGAAAATGATCCTATTATAATTAGTGTTCCTAAATCGGCTATTAATGGTTTAATATTAAAATAATTTTTTACAGTTAAAAATCTTAACAATGTGCTTGTAAATAAATTACATAATATATATATTAAAAATAATTTATTTGTACTTATAAATTCTTTTATATAACTATTATATTTTTTTATAAATTTATTCATTATCTCACCTTTTTATAGTTTTTTCCTCCTAAATTATATCACATATTACTATAAAAAAAAAGAACATAGTTCTTTTTGTGTAAACATAATAGTATATTATTTTATTATATATGGATCTAATTCTGTTCCAGATCCACTTTTAACCTGAACTCCAGATATCAGATTGATTACTG
>CAKPQS010000020.1 GCA_934179675.1 uncultured Bacilli bacterium | reverse complement strand
TGTATGTATGTATGTATGTATGTATGTATGTATGTATGTATGTATGTATGTATGTATGTATGTATGTATGTATGTATCTTTATTTATAAACTTATCAACAATATTCATATATACACACCTTACCTTCTTATATTTAAATAATAACACACTAAACAAAAAAATGCAATCACTTAAATCGCACTTTTATATTTTTTATGGATTTGCACTTACACATTTACCTTCCCCAGGATTTTCTCCCTCAACATATACCTTATCCGTTAAAGCACATGCTGTTTTTGTCATCGAATCTTGAATATAACCACCAAACATTTTTAAAACACTAACAATAATAACACTGATAACAGCAATTATAAGTAAATACTCAACCAAAGCCTGTCCTTTTCTATTCATATTATACCTACCTTCTATTTATATTCTATATTTTTTTGAGTTATTTGTCAAGATATGTTATACTATAAATGGTGAAAATATGGAAGTAAAATATGCAAATAAATTTAAAGATAGATTAATAGGATTAATGTTTAAAAAAAATATAAATTACTGTTTATGTTTCAAAAAATGTAATAGTATACATACATTTTTTATGAAAGAAGATATTATAGTAGTATTCACAGATAAAAATAAAAATATACTAAAAATAAAAAGAACACCTAAAAATAGAATACTATTTTGTAAAGGTGCTTATTATACATATGAATTTCCATACTATGTAAATTTAAATGACATCAATTATATTTTAAAATCAAACTCATAATCTAAAATATATATTGTATCTCCTTCTTCACAACCCATTTTAATTAAAGCTTCATCAATACCCAAATGTCTAAGTTTATTCTCGAATCTTAAAACAGATTCTTCAGTTTGAAACTTAGTCATTTTTAATATTCTCTCAACCTTTTCCCCAGAAATACGATACTTATGATCAGACAATTTCTGAATTTTAAAAGGTTCTTCCTTTTTAAATTTATATAATATATGTCCCTCTAAATTCTCATCCTTTTTAATATTTTCTTTAGGTAGATGCTCTAACATATCCGCTAAAACATTCACAACCTTATCAAGACCCTTATTAGTACTAGCACTTATAGGATAAACAGGAATATTAACCTTTTTCATAAATTTTTCTAAATTATTATTAAAATCAATATCAACCTTATTAGCAAGAACGATCATTGGTCTATCTAATAACGTTTTATCATATTCTGCTAATTCCTTATTTATCTTAACAAAATCATCATAAGGATCTCTTCCCTCATATCCAGAAATATCAACAACATGAGCGATCACTCTTGTTCTTGAAATGTGCCTTAAAAATTGATCACCTAACCCCTCGCCATTAGATGCACCTTCAATTAAACCCGGTAAATCAGCAACAACAAAAGAATTATTATTTGCCTTAACAACACCTAAATTAGGACTTAAAGTAGTAAAATGATAAGCAGCAATTTTAGGTTTAGCAGCTGATATAACAGATATAATTGTTGATTTACCAACACTTGGCATACCAACAAGACCAACATCAGCAAGTAATTTAAGTTCAACTTTTAAATGCTTACTTTCTCCTTCTTCACCATTTTCAGCATAAGAAGGACATGAATTAGTTCTTGTAGCAAGTGCAATATTACCTCTACCACCACGACCACCTAACGCTACTATTGCTTCTTCATTATTTTCCGTTAAATCAGCAATTACTTCATTAGTAGCAGTATCCGTAACGATCGTACCAACAGGTACTCTTATAATAGTATCATCGGCACTTTTTCCCATTTGACCTTTGCCTAAACCATTTTCTCCTCGATCACCTTTAATTAACTTCTTATATTTTAAATCAATTAAAGTATTTAAACCCTCATCAGCTTTAAATATAATATCGGCACCCTTACCGCCATTACCACCATAAGGACCACCCATTTCAATATATTTTTCTCGTCTAAAAGCCATGCAACCATTACCTCCATGACCAGCTATAACATCTATATAAACTTCATCTATAAACATAATTCACCTCTTTTGCACTTAAATTATACATTTATACTTTAAAATAGTCAATGGTGTTAATTTAAGTTATATTATTTATATCAATAATTTCAATATCTTTTCTAAAATCATCTATTAATTCATTAACAAAAACAGATGAATTAATAGGTGCAAACAGATATACTTTTTCTTTTGTTCTTGTTAAAGCAACATAAAATAATCTTCTTTCTTCATCATATAAATAATTAATTTTACTTTTACTTACAAACCTTAATATTTTATCATCTACCATTTTATTAGGAAATCCTAATGTTTTATTATACAAATTAATAATAATTACATTATCTGATTCTAAACCTTTAGATTTATGAACTGTTAAATAATTAATATCAATATTTTTATTTTTTAAATAAATTATTTTATTTTCCTTAATAATAAATTCATTATCTAAATAACTATTAATATCATTATTATTTCTACCTAAAATAAGTATTTTTTTATTTTTTTGATATATTTTTAAAATTAATTTTTTTAAATCTTTTTTATTTTTATATCTTACTACTACAATAGGTTTATCTATATGTTTTAAAGATTTTAAATTTTTATGAATTTGATATTTATTTTTCATAATAAATTTACCAGCTATTTTAATTAATTCATTACTATTTCTATATGTATTAGATATTTTTAAAATTTTAGAATCTTTAAAATATTTATGAAAATTATTAAATAAATCTAAATCACATCCTGTAAAACGATAAATTGATTGAAAATCATCACCAACAACCATTAATTTTGCATTTGTTTTATCTATTATAGCTTTTATAAGATTAAATCTAACATAACTTGTATCTTGATATTCATCTATAATAATATATTTAGTATTATTTAAATAATTATTATTTACTTCTTCTTTTCCTTTAATTAACATATCATCAAAATCAATCTCATTATTTTCATTTAAATAATCCATATATTCTATATAAATATTAAGAATTATAATGAGCAAATATTTTTCTTTTTTATAATTTTTAATATTAAATATATTCCTTGACTTTTTTAAAAAATGATTAAAATCTTCTAATTTATAATTATTACATTTAAATAATTTTATAAATGTACTTATTATTTTTTCTGTACATTCAATATATTCATAACATGTTTCATAAAATTTTAAATATTCATTTTTATTTTTTAAACCAAAATATTTTAAAACAATATTAAATATATGATCATTATATAAAATATCTATTTTAAAAAAATTATTAATAACATTATCTAATGTAGTTGGATCTGCTATTTGATATTTATTTTTAAGAATATTAAGACTTAATTTATGAAATGTAAAAACATCTATTTCTATATTATTACTTTTAAGTTTATTTTTTAAACTATTACATGCTTCATTAGTAAAAGAAATACATAATATTTCTTCCGGTTTTACATTATGATCTAATAAATATTTTATTTTTCCTAATATAGTTAAAGTTTTACCAGATCCAGCACCAGCTACTACTAATAAATTATTACTTTCATCATGTACAATATTTTCTTGTTCATTATCCAATTTATAACCATTTATTTCCATTTAATCACCTGATTAATTATTATATAAAAATATAAAAAAAAAGCAATAGAAATTTCTATGCTTGAACACCTGTTATAGATATAACAAGATTAATTGTTTTGCCACGATCATTATAATCATCAGTAGTACTTGTTTCATCACCAAATGGCCAGTAATAATAAATCGTTTTATTTACTTTACCACCAGCAGTTATAGTACCGTTTATTTTAGATGTACTATTAACTTCATTTGAATAACTATCTTCAGCTACTTTAGTTGAATAAAATTTTAAATTTTTAATTGTTTCACTTGTACTTTGATAAGCAATACTTATTTCATAATTTACATTAACACCTGAACCAACTGCTGACAATTCAAGAGGAATTTCTCCTGATACACCAGGATATAAATTTCCTAATTCTTTAGTAAATGTTTTTGTTTCATTATTTACTTTAAATGACCATGCTAATGTTGATCCATTCATTTTAGCAGAATAAGATGTTTGATAATATGCATAAACACCAGTAGATACTAAAACGATAAGCGAAAATACAGCAATAAATAAGTAAAATTTATCAGATTTTGTTTTCATATTTCCTCCCCACTATCTATAGAATAACATAGACACTTATTTATTTCAAGACATCTTTACATTTTTTTACTAAAAGAAACTACTTTTCAGCAGTTTCCTTTAATACTTCTTTATGTGATAAATTAAGTCTTCCTTTTTTATCATAGCCCATTGATTTAACTTTAATAATGTCACCAACTTTAACAACATCACTTGGTTTATTAACATGTTCTAATGATAATTGAGAAACATGTATTAATCCTTCACAACCTGGCCATATTTCTGCAAAACATCCAAAGTCTTCAACCTTTACAACTTTAGCATCATAAATAACATTTTCTTCAACTTCACGAACAACATTTTCAATCATTTCACGAGTTTTAGCAATGATATTTTTATCGCTATGATATATAATTACTCTACCATCATCTTCTAAATCAACTTTAACAGCGTCTTTATCATTAACTGTTTTAACATTACTAGCTTCAAGAATAATTTTGGTAATCATTTCCCCACCACGACCAATAACATCTTTAATTTTTTCTGGGTTAATTGTAAATGTTTCAATTTTTGGTGCATAAGGCGATAATTCTTTGCGTGGTTCTTTAATAACATTTTCCATTACATCTA
This sequence comes from uncultured Bacilli bacterium, assembly GCA_934179675.1. GTDB lineage: Bacteria > Bacillota_I > Bacilli_A > RF39 > UBA660 > CAG-884. Next base: position 20,862 of record CAKPQS010000020.1, on the reverse strand, counting down.
ATATTTGCATTCTTGCTTTTTTAGCTTGCAATAATGCTTCTGCAAGTATTTCTTTTGTAACACCTTTTATTTTAATATCCATTTGTAAAGCAGTTATACCTTTTCTTGTACCAGCTACTTTAAAATCCATATCACCCATGTGATCTTCTAATCCTTGAATATCTGTTAAAATTGTATATTTATCATCTTTTGTTATTAAACCCATTGCAATGCCTGCTACTGGAGCTTTAATTGGAACACCAGCTGCCATTAATGATAAGCATCCTGAACAAATAGATGCTTGACTTGATGATCCATTTGATTCAAGTACTTCGGTTACAACTCTTACTGTATATGGGAATTCTTCTTCTGAAGGCATAACTTGAAGTAAAGCTCGTTCGCCTAATGCTCCATGGCCTATTTCTCTTCTTCCTGGTGATCCATATCTACCTGTTTCACCTACAGAAAAAGCAGGAAAATTGTAATGTAACATAAATCTTTTTTCTTCTTCAATGCCAAGGCCATCAAGTATTTGATGTTCACCTAATGCACCTAATGTAGTTGTTGCAAGAACTTGTGTTTGACCTCTTGTGAAAATTGCTGATCCATGAGTACGTGCTAATAAATCAATGTCACATGAAAGTGGTCGTATTTCATCCATTGCTCTTCCATCTGGTCTTATCTTATCAATAGTAATCATATTTCTTACTTCTTCGCCTTCAATAATATTAACTATTTTAGATGCATCAGATACCATTTTTTCTAATTCTTCACTATCTTTATATTCTTCTGTTATATATAAGATAGTATCTTCTTTTACTTTATCAATAGCAGCATATTTTTCTAATTTTTCTTTAATTTGAATTGCTGATTTCATTTTAGATGATGCAAATTCTCTTACTTTAGTTTCTAGATCAGAATCAAAAGCCGCTAATTCTACTTGTATTTTTTCTTTTCCAATTTTTTTAACTATTTCTTCTTCAAAGGCAATTAATTTTTTTATTGCTTCATGACCAAACATTAAAGCATCAACCATATCTTTTTCACTTACTTCATGGCAACCTGCTTCAACCATATTAATTGCTTCTTTTGTTCCAGCAACAGTTAATACAATATCTGTTTTTTCTAATTGTTCACTTGTAGGATTAATAATAAAGTTACCATCAATTCTTCCTACAACTACACCTGCTATTGGCCCTTCAAAAGGAATATCAGATATTGATAGTGCTATACTTGACGCTAACATAGCAGTCATTTCTGGTGAATTATCTTGATCAACCGATAATATTGTACTTATAACTTGAACTTCATTTCTAAAGCCTTCAGCAAATAATGGTCTAAGTGTTCTATCAATTAATCTTGATGCAAGAGTTGCAGCTTCTGTTGGTTTTCCTTCTCTTTTTATAAAGCCACCTGGTATTTTGCCAACAGAATATAATCTTTCTTGATACGATACCGTAAGCGGAAAGAAATCAGCTGTAATTGCATTCTTACTCATAACAGCTGCTGTTATTACGGCTGTATCACCATATCTTACCAAACATGATCCATTAGTTTGTTTAGCATATTCGCCTATTTCTACTTTTATATTTTTTCCATAAAAGTCTAACTCAAATATATTATTCATTTTACCTCCTATATTTTAATGAAAATAAAACACTCAAAAAAGAGTGCTTACTTTCTTAATCCTAAATTTTTGATTAATTCACGATATCTAGTTACATCTGTTTTGTATAAATAGTTTAATAAAGATTTTCTTTGTCCAACTTTTTTATATAAACCACGACGTGAACTAAAATCATGTTTATGTTCTTTTAAATGTTCTGTTAAGGCGCTAATTTCATTAGTTAATATTGCAATTTGTACTTCAGCAGATCCAGTATCGCCTTCAGTTCTTGCATATTTCTTAACAAGTTCATTTTTTAATTCTTTATTTAATGCCATAATTTCTCCTTTCATATTATATTCGCTTATTCCGAGGAAAAGTCAAGGAATTCTTTTTCCAAGAACAAGTACATATTTAATTATACATTTTTTTTATAATAATGCAAGATAATTTTGATATTTTTTAAATTTAAAAAGAAGCTTATGCTTCTCTTTTATTTTTCATTTCTACTTTATTGTTATCTTTTTCTAATTTTTCAATAACTTCTTTTGATACTTTTATAACTTTTTCTCTTATTGCATCAGCAGATTTTTGTAATACTGGTGTACCTTTTTCTACAGCATAGTCAACTAATTCTGAACTCATTTTTTGAAGCTCAGCTACTTTTTTCTTTGCGATATCAATAGCTTTTTCTTTATCTAAATCTCTTAATTCATTTTTGATTTGATAAATTTTAACTTCAATATTTTCTCTTACTTCATCATAGTCAACATCTTTTAATTTTGCTAACATTTCATCTAATTTTGCTTTTAATTCTCTTCTTGTTTCACTACCTTTTTTAGGTGCTAGTAACATTCCTGCTCCTATTCCTAAAGCTGCTCCCCATAAAAATCCTTTTTTACTCATCTTCTTCATCCTTTCTTATTAATTTTGATATTGTATTAGTTACAAATGAACTAAATTTACTTCCTGCAAATGATAATGCTTCCGATGCTGATTCAATTGCTTTAAAAGCTCCATTGAATTTATTTACTTTTTCTTCTACATTTTTTACAAGTTTATTAGCATTATCTAAAACAACTATTAGTCTTATTACCAAAACTATTAGTGCTATTATTAGTATAGCTAGTAAAACATAAATTATGACAGGCATTGCTAATTTCATTGCTTCCATTAATTATCCTTCCTTTCATACATAGAATCAATTAAGTTAAATAAATCATTTTCATTGATAGCTTTATCACTATCATCATTGACTTCATCTCTTTCATTGACAGCATTATTTACTTCATCAAATATATCATTTCTAGTGTTATGTTCTAGATTTAATTCTCTTGTTGTAAAAAGATTTGTTTCCACATCATCTTCAAGTGTACCGTAAGCTTTTTTTCTTACATCATCTAATGAAACATCTTGGACTTTACTAAAAGTACTTACATGTTCTTCTTTTTCTTCTTCATCTTTTATAATTCCATAAACTGGACTTATAATTGGTGTTGGTCTAAATTTATGTATTTCTTCTTTGCTTTGATATGGCTTTTTTTCCTCTTTTTTAAAATCACTAAAATCTGAATCGGTAAATATTGTAAATGCTGGTTTTTCTTCTTTTATTTTTTCTTCCCTTTTAGGCAATTCTTCTTTTTCTTCGATTTCAAAATCAATTTTTTCTTTTTCTGGAAGAGGTGCTGGTATTGAAACTGTTGAAACTTCTTTTTTAACTGGCTCAACTTCTTCATTATCATCTTCATAAGTTAACATGTCCCTAATTTTTCCAAATAACCCCATTTATTCACCTACTTTCATATTTTCTTCACTTGTGCGATAAAAATTGTCAATTTCACTGTTTGATGTAAATGCTTCATATACTTTTTCTGTTTCTGTTAAATCATTTTCATTTAAAATTGATTCAATTATTGTATCATTGAATTTAACAGTTGACAAAATATATGTTGCATCAAGTACAGCTGAATTTAAATCATTTTTAGATACTAATGCTTCAATTCTTGCGTAATTGTAAAAGAATCTTATTAGATAATCATTATTTTGTTCAGTTATTTGTAAACAACCTTTTTTATCTTTAGTAAATTCTTCTTTATAGTAAACATTATCATCAAAATTACATTTGATTTCTTTTTTATAGTAGTAACTTACAGCATCTACAAATAAGTAATAAAAATTACCACCTGAATATAATTTTTCATTAAAGCCATTATTATCAATATAAGATGCTCCTCTTGGTAAATAGTATTTATAACCTTTACCAACTCTATTATAAAGTTTATTGTTTTTTGATAAAACTATTGATGTAATATTATCTATATTTTCAGTATCAATTCTTACAATTGTGCACCCTGTGCATAATATTAGTAGTAAAAAAATCCAAACTTTCTTCATAATCTCACTCAAATATATTATACCAAATATTAATAAAATTAAAAAGATTATTTTTCCTTTACAGTATAGTTTTTGTAAAGTTCAGCATCTAAATAATATATTGGCATACCTTTTTCTCTAAATTTTTTTTCATATTCTGTTAAAACATTATTTTCATCATTATAGTCTAGGGAAACTTTATTTAATGTGTAACCAAAATTACTTAATGAAACAAGTGAATATTCAAATAATGATCTATTATCTGTTTTTAATATTATGTGAGGATTTTTTTTAAATATTTTATTGTATTTTTCTAAAAATATCGGACTTGTCAATCTTCTTTTAGCATGTCTTTTTTTAGGCCATGGATCACTAAAATTTAAATATAATGTATCAATATTTTTATTAAAGACATCATCTATATTACTTGCATCTAATAATAATAATTTTATATTGGTTAGATCTAAATTTTCTAGTTTTTTGACACCATGTACTAATACACTTGCATATTTTTCAACACCAATAAAATTAATTGTCGGATATTTAATAGCACTATTAATAATAAAATCACATTTTCCTGTTCCTATTTCTAAACATACTTTATTATCATTTTCAAAATTAATTTCTTTATTTACATATTTAGAATTTATAACAATATCATTTGCTTTAGGATTATTTTTTAATCTCATAAAATCACTTCCTTTAAATATAATAACACACTTTTGTAAAAAAAGCATATAATTTATTAGAAATGGAGGAAATATGCGAAAAGATAGAGCTTGTCCTTATTCAAATGGACCAATGATGCAAGGAATGTATCCAATGATGCCTGGTATGTATCCAATGCCAATACCAACTTTCGAAACGCAAAATAATTCAACAAGTAATTTAGAAGAAAGGTTAAATAATTTAGAAAGAAGAGTTAATAGATTAGAGTCTTCTTTAAATGATACAAATATCACTAATAATTATAATAGTGCTTCTTATCAAATGATGTAGAAAGATCTGCAAAGATCTTTTTTATATTAAAAGAAACTTATTTACTAAGTTCCTCTTCAATTCTCATTAATTGATTATATTTGCACATTCTATCAGTTCTTGACATTGATCCTGTTTTAATTTGACCTAAATCAAGTCCAACTGCTAGATCAGCTATTGTTGTATCTTCTGTTTCGCCACTTCTATGAGATATAACTGTTTTATAACCATTCTTTTTAGCTAAATTAATTGTTTCTAAAGTTTCTGTTATAGTACCTATTTGATTTACTTTTATTAATATAGCATTACCTGCTTTATTATCAATTCCCATTTGTAAATATTTAGCATTTGTTACAAATAAATCATCACCAACTAATTGAACTTTATTTCCAAGTTTTTCTGTTATACTTCTAAATCCAACCCAATCATTTTCATCTACTGGATCTTCAATTGATATAATTGGATAATCATTTACTAAATTAACAAACATATCTATTAGTTGATTAGTTGTTAATTTTTTACCTTCCACATTATATAATCCATCTTCATAAAATTCACTAGCGGCAACATCTAAACCAATATTTACATCTTTACCAGGAGTATATCCTGCTTTTTTTATGGCTGACATTATAAAATCTAATGCTTCACGAGTACTTTTTAAATTTGGCGCAAATCCTCCTTCATCTCCTACTGCTGTTACATAACCATTTTCTTTTAATATTGCTTTTAAATTATGAAATACTTCAGCACCTATTCTAATTCGTTCATGAACAGTATTAGCTTCAGGAATAATCATAAATTCTTGGAAATCAATATTATTATCAGCATGGGCACCACCATTCATTATATTCATCATTGGTCGTGGTAATGTTTTACCATTACCAATATATTTATAAACTGGTTCATTTTTATAATTAGCTGCTGCTCTTAAAACAGCCATACTAACACCTAAAATAGCATTTGCTCCTAATTTAGACTTATTTTCTGTTCCGTCTAAATCAATCATAATAGTATCTATTTCTCTTTGATTTAAAGCATCTTTACCGATTAAAGCTGGTTTTATTATTTCATTAACGTTATTAACTGCTTTTAAAACACCTTTTCCTAAATATCTGTCATCTTTATCACGAAGTTCTAATGCTTCACGCATACCAGTTGATGCTCCACTTGGAACAGCTGCTCTTCCCATTGTTCCATTTTCTAAATAAACATCAACTTCTACAGTTGGATTACCTCTTGAATCAAGTATTTCTCTTGCAATAATATCTTTAATTTTTGACATATTTTCCTCCTATAATTTATTTATTATGTCCTTATATAGTGTACCACGTTCTTCAAAACTATTAAATTGATCCCATGATGCACATGCAGGACTTAATAATATTATATCGCCTTTATCAGATAATTCATAAGCTTTTTTAGTTGCTTCTTCCAAATTATCAACTACTTTACATTCTTTTGGACACCATTTTTTAATTCTTTCTTTTGTTTGACCATAACATATAACATATTTAACATGTTCTAAATGTGTATTAAGTTCATCAAATGAATGTCCTCTATCTAATCCTCCCATAATTAATATAGTTGGTTTATCAAATGAATCTAATGCAATTTTTGTGGAAACAGTATTTGTAGCTTTTGAATCATTATAAAATTTTCTTTTGTTTAATTCTTTTACAAATTCGATTCTATGTTCTACTCCTTTAAATGTTTCTAATTCTTCTTTTATAATATTATTAGGTATATTTAATTCTTTCATTACAAGGATAGCACACATAATATTTTCATAATTATGCATTCCTTTAACTAATATGTCTTTTGTTTCGATTATTGGTTCATTTTGATAGTAAATAATACCATTTTCATAATAACAATCTGCTTTTCTTTTAGAAGAAAAATATTCTTTTCTTCCTTTTATATCTTTTGTTAAATTCATAACATCTTCATTTTCTAAATTTAGAATTGCTAAACTATTATCATCAAAATTTTTAAATATTCTTTTTTTAATATTTTTATAATTTTCATAATTACCAAAGAAATCAATATGAACAGGAATTAAATTTGTTAAAACTGCTATATCAGGTTTAAAATCCTTAAAGTTATTTAATTGCTGACTTGATATTTCCATTACTAATATGTCATTTTCTTTTATTTCTTCAATCATTTTAGATAATGGTATTCCCATATTCCCACACATAAAACAATTAGGTGTATATCTTTTTATCATGTTATATATTATTGTAGTAGTTGTTGTTTTACCATTTGATCCTGTGACACATATTAATTTTACTTTGGGTAAAAAATGATATGCTACTTCTATTTCATTAATAACACTTATTCCATACTCAAAAGCTTTTTTAACTAATTCATTTTCATTACTAATGCCAGGATTTTTGACAACATAATCAAAACTTGAATCTAGATAAGATATTGCATCTTTATCAATATGTACTTTAACTCCTAAATTTTCTAATTCTTCTACTTTTTCTTTATCTTGTTCTTTAGCATCAACTAAAACTATTTCATTATTATGTTTTCTTAATAGTTTTGCTACTTCATATCCACTTCTTGCCATACCAAAGACAAAAATTTTTTTATTTTCAAACATTTTATTTTCCTTTCATTTTATAAAAGTTGGGTTTAAATAACCCAACCTATAATTAAGAATGTAATTAATAATATTCCAAGTGCGATTAATACAAATTTATAGATATGTTTTATCCATTCTTTGTAGTTAATATCAAAGTAAGATAAACTTCCTAGTAATAAAGCACTGGTTGGTGTTACAAATAATGTTAATCCATATATAGTTTGCATTATAAATGTCATTAATGAATATCCATCTGTATATGCTGTTTGTAAAACTGTACTTAAGTCACTTGCAAAATAAATAAATTGGCCATAGAAGAATGTTCCTATTCCTGATAACATTGTCATTGGTAAAATACTTACTTCTTTAGATAAACCTATTATTTTGTTATATATTGTGTACATTATTGATGTTCCTGTTTTACTTGTAAAGAATGGCATCAATATAACAAATGCAAGTGTTACAAATATTGACATTGGTAATAATTTTTTAGCGCCTTCTACAAATCCATCATACATATCTTTTAGTTTTAGATTATATATCCATGATATTGCAATTGAGGCAATTAATAATACTGCTGAAAATTCTACTTCTGAACATTGACCTAAAGCTTTCATATTTTGACCTAATAATCCTGTTAAGATTGAAAAATCATTTATTTTAATTTCTGATATTGCTGTATGTAAATCATCAAATATACTAATATTGAAAGCATAAGACCAACTAAACATTGATACAAAACCTACTATAATTGCAATTGATGTAATTACTATTGCTGGTAATTTATTAACTGATTTATTGGGTTCTATTTTTTTAGGATTAAATTCTTTATTTGTTTTTTTAATATATATTATTAATAATAATGATAATATTACGAGAATTGCTATTTTGAATGCTAATAATGAAGTGTAATCTACTTTGTAAAAATAATTAATGTATCCACTTACATCAAATGCAAGTAATGATCCAATTATTCCTACAAATATAGATCCTATTGTTGCAAGCATTGTATTTTTTTTGTCATATCCTAGTGCTTCTAATACATCTTTAAAGAATGGTACTAGTACAAATAATCCCATCATTATTCCAAGTAATGATGATAAAAGTGCGAATAAAGCAACTGTGATTACTAAAAATGATGTTCTATTTTTTTCTTTAGCACAACTAGCAACTATGTTATCATATACATTAGTTTTCTTTAAAATTCCATAAAATCCACCTACTACTAATAGATAAATTCCGTATTGAACATAAGTTTGAAATGATTGTAATGGATAATAAAATAAATCAAATAATCCAAGTGGTTCTAATGATCCTTCTGTAAATTTTCCGTTTGTATAACTACCTGTTTTAATTACCCATGTTAATAATACAAATATTAATAATGTCGTTAATATTGTTTTTAATATTTTTTTATTATTCATAAATTCCTCCTGTTAAAATCTTCTTTTTATGTCTTCTAGAATAATACATACTTTTTCTTCTAATTCTTCAAGTGTACCATCGTTAATTATTTTATAGTCAAAATTATCATAATTATCAAGATCTGTTTCTGTAAAATGTTTTTGTTCATTTGTTGTAAGTTCAGTTTCTAAAGATGGTCTTGTTACATTTATAACTATAACTTTTTTAAATTCTTGTTTTGGTATTTCAAGTTCTACTTTAGCTCTAGCATCACTTATTGTTATAATATCATAAAAGTATGAATATACTTTTATATCAGATATCATTCTTTTGACGAAGAATAGAAAATCTATTTTTTGTCTTATTAATTCTGTTCCTAAAGTTTGTAATAATTCTCTTGGTTTTGTTTCTTCTGATCCATCCCAAGAACTTATTTTTTTAGCATATTCTTTTATTGGTGTACTATATTGTAAATTAATAGTATTAAGTCCAATTCTTTCATAATAATCTCTAATCATTTTAGCAACAGTATCTTTTCCATGTCTTGCTTTTCCACTTATAATAAATATAAATGGTTCTTTTTCTTCAAGATTCATACTTTTGCCTCCATTTTATCTGCTTTAAAGAAATTATATTTTTCATTGTAATATGTAAGTATTTCTTTTAATACTGCTACTATTGGTGTTGCAATTATCATGCCTACCATACCAAAGAAATAGCCAAATATTAATAGTCCTACCATTATAGTAACAGGACTTAATTTAACTGATTTGCCCATTATTATAGGTGATAATACATTTCCTTCAATTGTTTGGATAATTGATATTACAACTAATACTAATATACCTGTTAAAGGACTTACTGTGAAACCTAATATAATTGCTGGTATTGCCCCAATATATGGTCCTAAATAAGGTATTACATTAGTTACAGCACAGAATATTGCGAGAACAATAGCTGCTGGTACTTTTAATATTAATAATCCTATTAGAACACAGACAAATATTATTAATGATGAATATAATGTTCCTCTAATAAATTTATTTAATATATAATTTATTCTTGATAATAAATTCCATACCTCTTTACGATATTTTGTTGGAATGATAGATTTTATTCTTTTTGGTGTTTCATTAAAATCAAGTAATAAGAAGAAACCTACCATTAGTCCAAGCCAGAATGTTCCTAATCCAGATATTATATTAGATACTGTTTGGGTAATCCAAGATACAATACTTGTGGCATTAAATTCAGATGCTATGTCTGTTACTTTTTTAATTATTGCTTCTTTTGTTGATGTCAAATCTATGCCTTCAATTGTAAAATTATTTATCCAATCAAGTACATCTTTTGTTATTTTACCTAAATTTATAGTTTGAACTTGTTCTACTATTACTGGTACTATTTCTAGTATTAATAGTGTTAGTATTCCTACAAATGTTACAAATACTATTAATGATCCAAATATTCTTTTTATTTTATGTTTTTGCATCCATGTTACAAGTGGATTAAATAGCCATGCAAATACAAGTCCTATAAAAAGAGGCGTTAATATTTGTAATAATTTACTTATGAAAGGCATTATTTGTAATTTGTCACCTATTAGGGTTACTAAATATATAGCTGCTATTATGAAAACTATATATAATAAATTAATTAATCTATTACCTTGAGATAGTAAATTATTTACTTTTCTTTTATTTATTTCGTCTTTCATGTGACCCTCCTAAAAAAATTATACACTTTATTTTATTAATTTTCAATTATATTTTATTAAAAACGTTATATTAAATAGTTTGATATTAGTTATACTATCTTAATTTACTTTTTTGTTTTATTAATTTTTTTAAATTGCATTAATTTTCAAGTTGTTTGTTATCTATATAAATTACTTTTCCACCAATTGGTAAGTTATCAATATCAGATATATTTTTAATTTCTGTAAAACCATAAAATTTTGTATCAAAACATCTTCTTTAACTTTAGATGTTTATAATATATTTTATAAAAAAAGCTAGTTTTTTAACTAACTTTTAAAATAAACTTAATTGATTTGATTCATCCATATTATCTAAAACACCAAGTTCTTTCATTTTTTCAATTAATGTTTTAGATACACCCCCTCTTTTTTGTAAATCTTCAATTGAATAAAATGGCTTTTTTTCTCTTTCAAGAACAATCTTTTGAGCAACTGAATCACCTAATCCATCTAAACATCTAAAAGGAAGTAATAAAGTATTTTTATTCAAAATTTTAAAATATTTAGAATCAGATTTTTCAATATCAATTTGGGCAAATTTTATTCCTCTAGCAGATGCTTCTAGTGCAATTTGCATAACATCATATACATTTGATTCTTTATTAGAAGCACTTGAACCTTTTTCTTCTATATCTAAAATTCTATTTTTAATAGCATTATAACCATTTACCATTGCTGAAACATCAAAATCAGCACATCTAATAGACATATAAGCACAATAATAAAGAATTGGATAATGTACTTTATACCAGGCAATTCTAAAAGCACTTGTAACATAAGCAGTAGCATGGGCTTTAGGAAACATATATTTAATTTTATTACATGAATCAATAAACCATTCTTCAATACCTGCTTCTTTCATTTTATTTTTAAAATCAACCCATTTATCAGGTTCTTTAGAAGCCTTACCTTTTCTTACAAATTCCATTATTTTGAAAGCATCTAGATCTTTCATACCATGATATCTTAAATATACCATTATATCATCACGACATCCAATAACATCTTTAAAAGGAACAATATTGTTTTTAATTAAATCTTGAGCATTACCAAGCCAAACATCAGTACCATGTGATAAACCTGATATTTTAATCAATTCAGCAAAGGTTTTAGGCTTTGTATCAACAAGCATCTGAATAACAAATTTGGTACCAAATTCAGGAATACCTAAAGTACCTGTTTCACACATAATTTGTTCTTTAGTAACACCTAAAACTTCAGGACCAGAGAATATTTGCATCGTTGCTTTATCGCCTAAAGGAACTTTTGTTACATCAATATTACCATTTTCATCTCTAGGTAAATCAGTTGGATCAACAAATGTTTCTAAACCTTCATTATCTTTTCGAACTTCTTCCTTTGATAAATCTTGAAGCATTCTTAAAACTGTTGGATCATCATGACCTAATATATCAAGCTTTAATAAATCTTGATCAATAGCATGATAATCAAAATGGGTTGTTCGCCAAGGAACTGTTGGATCATCAGCTGGATATTGGAAAGGTGTAAAATCAAAAACCTCTTTATAACCTGGAACAACAACAATTCCACCTGGATGCTGTCCTGTTGTTCTTTTAACTCCAGTACATCCTAGGGCGATTCTTTCAACTTCTGGTGTTCTTTTTGTACATCTAATAATTTTTTTCTTTTTCAATTCATCTTTAGAAGGTATTTTAATATTATAACTATTTGCTTCTATTCTTAAGGTATCATATATTTTATCTTCATAAAATCCTTGAACAAATCCAAATGCTGTTTTATCAGCAACTGTACCAATTGTACCTGCTCTATAAACATTATCTGTTCCAAATAATACTTTAGTATATTCATGTGCTGATGCTTGATTATCACCAGAAAAGTTTAAATCGATATCTGGTACTTTATCAGCATTAAATCCAAGGAATGTTGCAAATGGCATATCATTTCCTTCTTTATGCATTAATGTATTACATTTTGGACAATTCATATCTGGCAAATCAAAGCCTGATGAATATTCTGCTCCTAGTGCTTTACCATCTATTTCAAAAATACTATGTTTACAATTAGGACATACATAATGAGCAGGAAGTGAATTAACTTCTGTTATACCCATCATAGTTGCTACAAAACTAGAACCAACAGATCCACGTGATCCTACTATATAACCATCGTCATTAGAGTGCTTAACTAGTTTTTGAGCAATCAAATAAATAACATCAAAGCCACCACCAATTATACCTCTTAATTCATCTTCAATTCTTTTTTCAATATTTTCTGGTAATGGATTACCATACATACTATATGCTTTATTATAAACCATATCTCTGGTTGTTTTTTCAGAATCTTCAATTATAGGCGAGAATGGTTTATCAGTTGCAATAATTACTTCAATATTATAATCTACTAAATCTGCTACTTTATTAGGATTTACAATAACAATCTCATTTCTTGTATTTTCATCTAAAAATTTAAACTCATCTAACATTTCATCAGTTGTTCTAAAAAATTCATCTGGTATATGTGGTTCTTCTTTTTTTTCATCAGAAATAAGTTTAGTATTAATATGATATTCACCTTTATTTTCAATAATAGCTTTTTCACTCATTAAAGTTCTAATTGCATCATGCAAATTTTCTCTTTTATTTTTTTCAAAATCTTTACCTAATTTTAATATTTCTTCTTTTGTAAAGGTATATAATTCACAGATTGTATCAAAATCATTAGATATTTCTTCTATATTATCAAGAACACTAATTAATTTTAAAGTATTAATAGTTACATTATCTAATTCATAACCATATATTTCTTTAGAATTTTTGATAAATTCATTAATAATATCCATATTTTTATTTGTGCCTTTATTATCTTTTTTCAAATATTTTGCAAGTGCATGTCTTCCTTTGCCAGGGACATTTTGATTTATAATGATTTCTCTATAAATTTTATCTTCTTTATTTAAAGTATGAGCATCACTAGTTGCACATATTAATTTATTTTCTTCTTTAGCACATTTTATTATTTTATTTAAAGCATATATTAATTCATCATAATTAGATAAATCATGGCTTTTAACTAAATGAATATAGTTATTAGGTGGTTGAACTTCTATATAATCATAGAATTTCATTGCTTCTTTTAAATCTTCTTCATTTCTTGTTAGAGCTATATTAAATATTTCACCATTTAAACAAGCACTTCCTATTAAAACATCTTTTCTATTTTGTTCAACTATTCTTCTAGGTATTCTCGATGATTTTGCAATAAAGCCAGTATTAGCATAAGATATTAATTTAAAAATATTTTTTAAGCCTTCTCTTGTTCGAGCAATTAATGTTATATGTTTAGTTTTTTGATTATTATTTGTTAATTCTTGTGTTCTTGTTTGTTTTGGTATATTGTCATAATCTGTCATATATTTAACTGGTTTAATACCTGCTAGGGCCTCTATATATCCCGGATTTAAAAATTCATCTAAATTTTTTAAGCCTTTTATTTGATCTAACATTTTAACAAAAATATAACCTGTGTTTTCAGCATCATAATCAGCTCTATGGTGACTTCTTATTTTATTTACCATAACAGTTAATTTATTATCAATGTTTATAGTATTAAGACCGGGTTTAATTTCTGTATTTATTTCTTTATTTTTACCATCTTTAAATATAACTTTAATATTTATTTTTGTTTCTTCTTCAGTACTATATACATTTAATTCATTTGTTTCTTTATTATAAATACTATTATCATTAATTAAAACATCATTTACGATAGTTACTATAGTTGATCCAAAATTATTGCTTTCTTCATTATCTTCGTCGTCTTCTTCGGCAAAATTCATACCATAATGTTTTGATAAAGCAGTTAAACTATGTCTTTTTAAATCACTATTAATAACTCTTGATAACATTAATGTATCTATAACAGGATTTTCTAATTTACCTAAATTATATTTATAATATGCCATATCTAACATATTTTTATCAAATGTAGCGTTATGTGCAACTAATGGTAAATCTCCTATCCATTCTTTAAATCTTTTTGTTACATTTTCTTCATTATCAGCATCTTTTAATTTATTATCAGTAATTCCTGTTAAATTAGTAATAACAGCATCTAATTTTCTTCCAGGATTAATTAATTCATCAAATCTTTCAATTACTTCTCCTTTGTACATTTTAACGGCACCAATTTCAATCATTTGATCATGTAATCCTGGATTAAATCCTGTTGTTTCGGTATCAAATACTACATATGTTAAATCATCTGTTTTCATATTTTTAGCATTATATATAATGTTTAAATCTTCATCTGTCATTTCAAGTTCAACACCATATAATCCTTTAAAATAAGGTAAATTATTTTTTTGTTGTTTTAATTCTTCTATTTTATTTTTAATTTCTTCTGTTTGTTCTTGAGCTTCTAATTCTTTAATTTGACTTTTAATTGGAGATTCTAAATTGCTATTATATTTACAGATTTCTGAATATACATGGGGAAAAGCTTGGCATGAATCATGGTCGGTGATTGCTAATGCTCTATGTCCATATTTCATAGCTGTTTTAACTAAAGTTACTTCGTCTATTACTCCGTCCATTTGACTCATCATTGTATGAGCATGTAGTTCGATTCTTTTTTCTTTAGCTGTATCTTTTTTTGATATATCTGTTTTATCACTTAAATTTATGTCTTTTATTATAATTGATAATTCTTTAGCATATTCATCATACTTTACTTGACCTGTTATTTTATACCATGATTTATTATTTATTGCTTTTAAAATATTATTTAAATCTTCTTCTTCGCGAACAAATATTTTACCATAAATGCTATCTGTATTATCTGTCATTTTAAGTGTTACTATTTTTAATTCTGTTTTTGTTGTTATTACTTCTGTTGAGAATATTTTTACTTCTATTATTGCTTTATCTGTTTCTTTTATATCTTTTAATAAAGTAATATCACCTTCTATTTTTCTTCCTTTTATAACACCTTCTACTTCATCCACTATTAAAGTTTTATCTCGTGGTTCTCTTTTAGGATATTTATTATATGTTTCTTCTTTTACTATTTCTACTGGCTCATTATATTTACTATAGTCAATATACAAATCATTTTGGATTTGAGTTTCTATTTTATTTTGCATATCGATATTTACTTTTACATTTGGTTTTATATTATAACCTAAAATACTTATTTTTTCTTTTATTTCATTTATTATATTTTCTAGTTGTTGTTTTTCAAAATTATTTGCACATTCTATAAATATTTCATTATTATTTATTTCTACTTTATAATCTTTATATTGATTTAAAGTTATATTTTTTAAATATTCATTATATAGTTCAAAAAAAATATTATTTACATTTTTATTTATTATGTTTATTTTAACTTTTATATTATATAATGGATAATATCCTTTTAGTCTTTTTACAAATTCAATATATTTTTTATATGTTATATTATCTACTTCAATACAAAATTCAAAGTTTGTTTTTTCTTTATTACATCTTATTTGTAATAGTTTGCCATTATCAAAATATGTTTGACTAAATTTTAGTTTTGTTAATAATTTTTGCATTTCTTCCATAAATAATTCTCCTTTGAGCATTTCCTTATTGATTATTTTATCATATATTTAATATTTAAGGTAGTCTTTTTTGTAATTTACAAATTAAAAAGACTATTTTTTGAATAGTCTTTGGTTTTGACTTTCTTTTACAACATTACTGTTTGGTGATTTGTTTGCACTATGCTTAAAATATGTTCTATTGATTTCAATATTAACAATTAATTCATTATCTACTTTTAATACAATATCTGTTGTCATGTGATATTTTTTAAAATTAGTTACTGGTAATTCATTTTCTAAAAGTTTGTACTCATTTACTTTAATATTTAAAACTGATTCTGAAATTATCAGTATAAAAGAACTATTTAAATTGTCTAAAAAATCAAGATTACTCTTGACTTTCTAGGTTCTTAATTTCTTCAATAGATAGTCCTATTATATCAGATATTTCTTTTATATCATAATTTTTTTCTAACATTTGTCTTGCCATTTTTATTTTTTCTTGTTTACGACCTTGCTCGATACCCTGCTCAAGTCCTTGTTCAATTCCTTGTTCAATTCCTTGTTCAATTCCATCGTTTGTAGCATTTTCAATCATACTATTTATTACAGACCTTTCGCCTTTTTCTTTTTCATAAGCAGTTATATATTCTGGATTTTGACACATTTCTTTATACCTCCTAATGAAATTAATGCGGTTTTCATCTGGCACCCTTCCTTTTAACATTTCATCAAGTTTTTCATAACTATCTGTTTCAAAAATGGCAACAAATGCAACTTCATCTCTTCTGTCTCCATTATAGTACATTTTAGAGTATTTATCAATATTGCTAATAATCATTTTAACATTCTCTGTGAAAATTTCATTACTATCTTCATACATCAATCTTACAACTCTCTTTGCTTTATCATTTACATAAGATTCAGCATTTAGATTTAATTGGATAATATCATATTTAGGATCATTTACATTATTTCCTCTAGATACTCTTATTGTTATAAATTTACCCAAATAACTTAATGATTTATTTAATACATACTTAAAATATGTTCTATTGATTTCAATATTAACAATTAATTCATTATCTACTTTTAATACAATATCTGTTGTCATGTGATATTCTTTAAAATTAGTTACTGGTAATTCATTTTCTAAAAGTTTGTACTCATTTACTTTAATATTTAAAACTGATTCTAAAAACTTCTTGACAATAACCTTATCTGAATGAAAAAAGAATTTTGCTGATAAATCAAATGTTAATGGTATAAAATTCATTATTCATCACCTCCTCTCATGAGAAAGTACTATAGCAAATATGAAAAATATGGTCAAACACTACTTTTCATAAATTAGAAATAAAAAACTTTAAAAAAAAGGAAATTCGCTTTAGACGAATTTTATCCTATTTTAGTAAAAAGATGTTTGAAAAAAGGAAATTACTATTTTTTATTAATTACACAAGAAATGCAAAGTTGAATTTGTTTTGGAATTATTTTATAATTAACTTCCTTTTACTGCATTACTATTTGATAAATTAAGCGCTATCATTATATATTGTGCAATGCTATATAATTTACTGTTATTAAAGCATTAGAAGAAATTGTTCCATTATACTAATCAACATTTTTTATATCATTTCTACTATATTTAAAAATTAATAACTAATAGCAAAGAAAAAAGTTATACTTATTCGTATAACTTTATAAAAACCATTCTATCTTTTCCTGTCATATCTTTTTTTATTTCAATATTATAATTATTAAGATATTTTTGAACAATTTGTTTTATTTTTTCTGCCTGATCATAGCCTATTTCAAATGCAATTAAACCATTTTTATTAATATAATTATAAACATTTTTTAATATTTCTTCATAATAATATAATCCATTATTATCGGCATACAACGCTAAATGAGGTTCATTATTTTTAACAATATCCATTATTTTTTCATCGTAAGCTATATATGGGGGATTAGATATTATAATGTCATATTTTTTATTTAACGGATTTAATAAATTACCTTCATAAAAATTTATTAAAGTATCATTTTTTACAGAATTAGATTGTGCTAGTGCTAATGCATCTTTACTTATATCAACAGCATCAACAAGCATACTTGGAAAAATTTTTTTGATTGTAATTGCAATACAACCAGATCCAGTACCAATATCAACTATACTATTATAGTTATATTTTTTTATATATTTAATAGTATTTTCAACTAATTCTTCTGTTTCAAATCTTGGTATTAATACTCTTTTATCAACATCAATAATATTACCATAAAAAGAAACATTTCCAACTATATATTGAACAGGTTCACCATTATTTAAACGTTTAATATTTTCTTTAGATGGATTACCATATTTTTCTAAATATTCTAAAGGAGTCATTATTCACCTTTCATTTTTAAAGCAATATCTGCTTCTATTAAAGCATTGATAATATCATCTAATGCTCCATCCATAACTCTGTCTAGATTCATTGTTGAAAAACCTATTCGATGATCAGTTACTCTGTTTTGAGGATAATTATAAGTTCTTATTTTTTCAGATCTATCTCCTGTTCCAACTAATTTTTTTCTTTCCGATCCAACACTTTCTTTTTGTTTATTAAGTTCCATCTCATATAATCTTGCTTTTAACACTTGCATTGCTTCTGCTTTATTTTGAATTTGGCTTCTTTGGTTTTGACATGTTACAACTGTATTTGTAGGTAAATGGGTGATTCTAACAGCTGATGGTGTTGTATTAACCCCCTGACCACCATGACCTGAAGCACAATAACAATCTATCCTTAAATCAGAGTCTTTAATTTCAATATCTATATCATCTACTTCAGGCATTACTAATACTGTTGCTGTTGAAGTTTGAATTCTTCCTTGAGATTCTGTTACGGGAACTCTTTGAACTCTATGAGATCCTGATTCATATTTTAATTTTGAGTAAACATTATCACCTTTTATTTTAAATTCTACTTGTGAATATCCTCCAGCTGCACATTCCTCACTATTAATTTCTTCTATTTTCCAGCTATTATTTGCAGCATAATAAGAATACATTCTATATAGATCACCTGCAAAAATATTTGCTTCATCACCACCAGCTGCTCCTCTTATTTCCATAATAATATCTTTATCATCATTAGGATCTTTAGGAAGTAAAAGTATTTCAATTTTGGCATCTAAATTTTCTTTTTCTTTGTATAAATTACTTAATTCTTCTTTAGCCATTTCAGACATTTCAGGATCATTTAATAATTCTTCACCTTCTTTTATATCATTCAAAACTTTTTTATAAATTTGATAAACTTCATAGCATTCTCTTATACTGGATTGTTCTTTTGACAATTCCATCATTTTTTTTATATTGCTTATTACTTCATTAGATTGCATCAATTCTGTTATTTCATTATATCTTTTTTCAATAGCATTTAGTCTTTCCAACATATTATTTCCTCTTCTCTTTGTATATTATATTATATTTTTTTTCTTATGTAAACTTTTAAAAACAAAAAAGGGATTTATTCCCTTTATATACTTAATAATTCTGTTTCTTTTTTATTAAATCTATCTTCTACTTCTTTATTATACTTATTAATTAAATTTTGAACATCTTTTTCAAGACTTTCTTTTTCGTCATCAGTTATTTCTTCTCTTTTAATTTCATTATTAGCGTCTTGCCTTACATTTCTTAAAGCAATTCTAGCGTCTTCAGCCATTGATTTTGCTTCCTTTACGTAAGATTTTCTCGTATCTTCTGTTAATGGTGGAATTGTTAAAATAATCATTTCACCATTATTATTTGGTGTAATACCAATATTTGCTTCAAATATTGCTTTTTCTATTGCACCTAAACAATTTCTATCATAAGGTTTGATACATAATTGTCTTGCTTCTGGTATTGATATATTAGCAAGTTGAATAATAGGTGTTGGAACACCATAATATGATACCATTATTCCATTTACTAATGATGCATTTGCCCTTCCGGCTCTTATATTAATAAGTCTTTTTTCAAAATTTTCAATTACTTGCATCATTTTTTCTTCTGTTTTATTTAAAATATCCATAATTTCCTCCACAACAATTATATTATAATGGTTCAATTTTTTCAAGATAATTATTACATTTTTTTAGTAAATTACTTGAACTATATACTTTTATGTATTCTATTTTTATTCCTTTTAGTTTTAAATTATAATATTCGGTAGTAGATATTTTTTTTATTTTTTTTAAATATATTTTTTCAAAATTATCTATATCTTCATTATATATATATGAATTCATTATATTATATGTATTTTCAGGATATATTGTTATTATTTTATATAAACAATGATCTAATAAATTTATATTTTTGCTTGTTATATTTGCTGTTTTTATTAAATATTCATTATTTTCTGTTTCTTCTTTTGAATAAGTTGTTCCAATTAAAAAAATAAATACTGTTATTAATAAAAATATAATTTTTTTCATTTATTTCACCATTAATAGCATTCACGTTTTTATTTTTTTTAAACAAAAAAATAATGATTTTAGTCATTATTTAGGTTGTATTATAAATAGTGTTGGTGGAGTATTTTACATCAATACTGTTTTTCTTCAAAAAAAGACATAAGTTT
>CAKPQS010000019.1 GCA_934179675.1 uncultured Bacilli bacterium | reverse complement strand
GATTTTTCATCACTCATATATTGACAATTCATTCATCAAATTTATTGTCGACCAACACTATTTGACAAAGAACCATTTTATTTTGTAATTTGATATTTTCCATTCATCATTTATTTTCTCTAAATCAAATGGATTTGTTGTAAGTGCAAAATTTTTACATTTTTCATTAACTTTTTCAGTACATTTGTAAAGTAATACTTTATATTTAATTTTATTTTCTGTAACCGATATTTCAGTATATGTAATTTCATCATATTCTATTTTATATCTAGGTAGTGAATAAGAATAAATAGAATCATCCTTTTTTAAAATATTGTTATCATCATTGAATTTTTTTAACATTTTTTCATTATATATGTTAGTTAATTCATCATAATTATTTATAGTGTAATAAGTTTTATTATTTTCATAAATAGTAGGAGTTGTTCCTTGTATATCAGTATATGACTTTTCCATTTGTTTGTATCGCTCTTTAACTATTTCTAAAGCTTGTTCGGTTGACAATAAAGAAGGTTTATTATTCTCGCTAAAAGTTCTTGCTTCTTCTTTATATGAAGTACAACCAGTTAATATAATAATAGTACACAAAAGTATTATTTTTTTCATTTTCATTCCTTCATTCTAATAAAATTATATAATACTTTTAAATTATTGTAAATAGTTATACTCCTTTTTTAATTCCTTTAATCTTAAGTATATATTTCCTAAACCAATCTACAGGTATTACAGTTAATGAAATTAAAATTAAACTTATAAATTCATTTATTTCTAGTCCATAAGTTCTAAATACATTACCACCAAAATAAATAATAATTATTTGAATAGATGCTATAAAAATAATAATTCCTAAAAAAACGGGATTTTTTTTAATATCAGCAAGTATATTTATTCTACTTGTTCTTGCATTAAAACTATTAAATATTGTTATTAAAATAAATAAAGTGAAAAAACCTGTCATAAAATACTTATTTGTTATATCCGGTCTAAACATGTGCTTAAAAAATGGTATTTTTAAAAATAAGATTAATAAAAGCGAAGAATAAAGACCTGTCACAACTATTTCATTTATCATATATTTATTTAATATTTTTTCGTTTTTTTCTTTTGGCTTTTCTTCCATATATTCAATTAGCGGTGGCTCATAAGAAAAGGCTAATCCTGCAAGCGTATCCATTACCATATTTATCCAAAGCATTTGTACAACTGTTATAGGAGTTTCTATATTTATAAATGGTCCAACTATAGATATTGTAAGAGCACATATATTAACAGTTAATTGAAATATAATAAATTTTCTAATTGATTTAAAAATTGTTCTTCCAAATAAGATAGCCTTTGTAATTGATAAAAAATTATTATCTAAAATAATAATATCACTTGCTTCTTTAGCAACCTCTGTTCCAGATCCCATTGAAAATCCTACATCTGCTTTTTTTAGAGCAGGAGCATCATTTATACCATCGCCGGTCATTCCTGTAACATAACCCATTTTTTGAGCTATTTTAACAAGCCTGCTTTTATCACTTGGAAGAGAACGTGCAACAACTTTTAATTTAGGTAAAATTTTTTCAATTTCTTCATCTGTTAAATTATTTAATTCATCACTTGTTAAAACATATTCACCATTTTTTAAAATATTTAATTCTCTTGCAATAGCTGATGCTGTTACTTTACTATCACCAGTTATCATAATTGTATGAATACCTGCTTTGCTAACTAATTCTAGAGCTTCTTTTACATTTTCTCTTGGTTCATCGCGAATAAGTGCAAAACCCTGTAAAATTATTTCAGTATTTTTTTTAATTCCTAACATTACTATTCTTATTCCCTTATTTGAAAGTAAATTTAATTTATCTATTAATTTATCTTTATTTAATATAATCCTTTCATAACCAAATTTATTTATATATTTATTAGATTTTGCTAATAATTTTTCGTAAGCACCCTTTATATAAGTTCTATCTTTAGTTGTAACACTTGAATATTTTTTTTCTGATGTAAAATTTTCTTTATTTATTATTACTTCATTGCTATTTTCTCTTATAAATTCTTTTAAAGCACGATCAGTTGCATTTGACCCAATTGCGGAATTAGTTTCATGTGAATAAGTACTATTATTATTTAAAATTAAATTTTCTTTTAAGTATTTATTTTGAATTATATCAGAATAATATTCAATATCACCATTTGCATTCATTATCCCCATAACTTCTAATTTTCCTTTAGTTAATGTTCCAGTTTTATCAGTAAATAAAATATTTAGACTTCCCGTTGTTTCAATACCGGTTAACTTCCTTACTAATACATTAGCTTTTAATAATTTTTTCATATTAGATGATAAAACTAATGTTATCATCATTGGTAATCCCTCAGGAACAGAAACTATAATAACTGTTACACATAATGTTAGAGCATGTAAGATATATCCAGAAATCACTCTAAAATTGGTTAATGTATTAATAATACTTGAATAATCAAAATTATTGTGTATTACTATAACATTAAATAGATAAGAAACAGCAACTAATAAAGCACCTATATAACCAATTTTGCTTATTGTTTCCGCAAGAACTCTTAATCTTAATTTTAAAGGACTTTCTTCACTTTCTATTTGAAGTTCCTTGGCAATTTGTCCATATGCTGTATTATTGCCAACTTCTTCAACAAGCATTAATGCTTTTCCCTCTGTTACAATTGTTCCACGATATATTTTATCGCCAAAAGTTTTACTTTTTTCTTTAGCTTCACCATTTATTAATGATTCATCTAAAGATATTTTACCTTCCAAAATATTTCCATCTGCTGGAACTTTATCACCTGTTTCTAAAATTATGATATCTCCTTTTACAATATCATTTAATTTTATCTCTGTAATTCTTTTTTCTCTTAATACTTTAGCGCTAGTTTCTTCAGCTTCTTTTTCTAATTTTTCAAATGCTTTTTCACTTCCATATTCAGAAATAGTTGAAACAACTGATGCAAGTAAAATAGAAGCAACAATACCAATTGTTTCATACCAATCAAAATCTTTAAGTAAAAAAACTATTTTTACAGCAAGTGCAATTAACAATATCCTAATTATGGGATCACCTAAATTATCAATAAAAATATTAATAATTTTTTTGCTTTTTTTTCTAGTTATTTCATTGCTACCATATTTATCACGAGAAATTTTAACTTCTTCATTTGTTAGTCCATTCACTTTTATCACCTAATAAATTTTATTAAGAACTTATTATTTTTTGTTTTTTTTAATTCGACAAATATTTTAGTTAGTATTGTATATAATTATAATGGTGATGAAAATGAATATTAAAAAAATTGCTTTATATATTTTAATTCCATTAGGATTAGGATTTATAACTAGTTTACTAATCAAAACAGATTTATATAATGAAATCATTAAACCAGAATTTAGTCCACCTAAAATTGTCTTTCCTATTGTTTGGACTATTTTATATATATTACTTGGATTATCAAATTATTTAATTAATAAAGATAAAAAAGAAGAAGTTAAGAATTTAATTTATTATATAGGACTTGCAATAAATTTAATATGGCCATTTATATTTTTTAATGCTAAAGAATATTTGCTTGCCTTAATATGGTTAGTATTATTAATATTTTTTGTTATACTTATGATAATAGAATATTTTAAAAAAAATGAATTAGCAGCTTATATACAAATTCCTTATATACTATGGCTTATATTTGCCTTTTATTTAAATTATAATGTTTTTATTTTAAACAAATAGACAAGAAAATGCAAAAAAATGAAAAAAATGTTCGAAATAACTTGCATTTTCTTTTGTTTTACCTTATAATCATTGATGTGTGGAACGCAGGGATGTGCAAGGTTGTCGATACGCCAGGTTAAGTTGCTAGCATAATTTAAACTAAATATCGGGTTTTTGCACGGAGCGAGTCTGTACTTAGATATAGGCGAAGGAGGAAACGAAATGTCAAAAACTAAAGTTCGCATCAAATTACAAGCGTATGAACATAAAAGTTTGGATACAGCATGTGCGAAAATTGTTGATACTGTTAAAAGAACAGGTGGAAAAGTAAGTGGACCAGTACCATTACCAACTGATGTTGAAAAAATCACAATTTTAAGAGCTGTTCACAAATATAAAGATTCACGTGAACAATTTGAAAAAAGAACACACAAAAGACTAATAGATGTTATTGATCCAAGCAAGGAAACAATTGACGCATTAAAACACGTTGATGTACCAAGTGGTGTTGACATCCAAATCAAATTATAGGAGGAAATATGAAAGGAATCTTAGGTCGTAAAAAAGGAATGACTCAAGTGTTTACAAAATCTGGAAAGTTAATTCCTGTAACAGTAATTGAAGTTGAACCAAACGTTGTAACTCAAATTAAGACTATGGAAAACGATGGTTATGAAGCTGTTCAATTAGGTTTTGAAAACATTAAAGAGAAAAACGCGACAAAAGCTATTATTGGTCATGCCAAGAAAGCAAACACTACACCTAAGCGCTTCTTTAGAGAAATCAGAGGTGTAGATGTAGCTAACTATAAAGTTGGCGATGAAATTTGTGTAGATTCATTTACAGAAGGCGAAGTTGTTGATGTAACTGGAACTACAAAAGGACACGGATTTGAAGGCGTTATTACTCGTCATGGACAATCTCGTGGACCTATGGGACATGGTTCTCATTATCATAGAAAACCAGGTTCAATGGGAACTATGAGACCAATGAGAGTATTTAAAGCTAAAAAATTACCAGGTCACATGGGAGTATTAACTGTAACTATTCAAAATCTTGAAGTAGTAAAAGTTGATAAAGAAAATAACTGCATCTTAGTAAAAGGAAATGTTCCAGGAGCAAAAGAAGGATTAGTATTTATTAAAACTTCTATTAAAACTCCAGGAAAAATAAATGAAACTGAAGAATTAGTAAATTATATTACAGTTGAAGATGTTGTAGAAAGTGAAGTTTCAAACGAAACTGCAGTAAATGAATAGGAGGTAATAAAATGGAAAAAGTAACAGTTATTAATGTTAAAGGTGAAAAAGTAAATGATATTACCTTAAGTAAAGAAGTATTTGGAATTACACCAAATGATACAACTTTATATGATGCTATCCGTTTAGCAAGAAATAGTCGTAGACAAGGTACTGCTGAAACAAAAACAAGAAGTGAAGTAAGTGGTGGTGGACGCAAACCTTGGAGACAAAAAGGAACTGGCCGTGCAAGACAAGGATCTATTCGTGCTGCACAATGGTATCATGGTGGAATAGTATTTGGTCCACATAATCGTGATTACAGTTTTAAAATGAATAGAAAAGAAAGACGTTTAGCACTTAAATCAGCACTTGCATATAAAGTAATCGATAATGAATTAATCGTTGTTGACAATTTAAATGTAGCAAGCAATAAAACAAAAGATGCTAAAGCTATGTTAAAAGGTTTAAATGTAGAAGGAAAAGTTTTATTAGTTACTGATGAATTAACAGATAATTTAATCCTATCAACAAGAAACTTAAACAATGTAATGTTATTATCTGCAGATGAAATTAATACTTATGATATAGTAGCATCTGATAAAATGGTTATAACAGAAAAAGCATTAAAACAAGTAGAGGAGGCACTTAAATAATGAAAAAATATGACATTATTAAAGGACCAATCATTACTGAAAAGAGTTCTGAGATAGCACAAAATAATCAAATAACATTCAGCGTTGATGTAAAAGCAAATAAAATTGAAATAAAAGACGCTGTTGAAAAATTATTCAATGTAAAAGTAGAAAGCGTTAATACAATTAACGTAAGACCAAAGAAAAAAAGAGTTGGTCGCTATCCTGGTAAAACAAACAAAGTTAAAAAAGCTATTGTTACACTAAAAGAGGGTAGTTCAATCGAACTTAATTAGTTGTAAGGAGGATATATTATGGCAATAAAAAGTTACAAACCTATGACTAATGGTTTAAGAGGAATGACTACCTTAGTAAATGAAGAAATTACTAGTAGTACACCAGAAAAATCATTACTCACAGTATTAAAGAAAAATAGCGGTCGTAATAATCAAGGACGTATTACTGTAAGACATCGCGGTGGCGGTGAAAAACGTAAATATCGTTTAATTGATTTTAAAAGAAATAAAGATGGTATCGTTGGAAATGTAGCAAGCATTGAATACGATCCAAACAGAAGTGCAAATATCGCTTTAATCAACTATATTGATGGTGAAAAAAGATATATCGTAGCACCAAAAGGTTTAACAGTTGGTTCAAAAATCGTTAGTGGCGAAAAAGTTGATATTTTAGTTGGTAATAACCTAGCACTAGCAAATATTCCTGAAGGAACATTAATACATAATATTGAGATGTTACCTGGTAAGGGTGGACAATTAGTTCGTTCTGCTGGATCAAGTGCTCAAGTATTAGGTACAGAAGGAAAATATACATTAATAAGATTAACAAGTGGCGAAGTTCGTAAACTATTATCAAGTTGTAGAGCAACTATTGGTGAAGTTGGAAACGCCGATCATGAATTAGTTAATTTAGGTAAAGCTGGACGTACTCGTCACATGGGCATCAAACCAACAGTTAGAGGATCTGTTATGAACCCTAACGATCACCCACATGGTGGTGGTGAAGGACGTGCGCCAATCGGACGTAAAGGACCAGTTACTCCATGGGGTAAACCTGCATTAGGATACAAGACACGTAAGAATAAGAAAAGTTCAACAAAACTAATCATACGTGGACGTAAGAGAAAGTGAGGATCTTAAATGGCTAGAAGTCTAAAAAAAGGACCTTTTGCTGATGAACACTTAATGAAAAAAGTTGAAGCAGCAAATGCATCTACTAAAAAAGAAGTAATAAAAACATGGTCACGCCGTTCAACTATTTTCCCTGACTTTATAGGTCTAACATTCGCAGTACATAATGGAAAAGAATTTGTTCCAGTATATATAACTGAAGATATGGTAGGACATAAATTAGGAGAGTTCGTGCCAACACGTAAATTTGGCGGACACGGCGATCAAAAACAAAAGTAATAAAACCATAAAGGAGGATATGCATGGAAGCAAAAGCAATCGCTTATACAGTTAGAATCGCACCACGTAAATGTCGCTTAACTATTGACCTTATTCGTGGAAAAAGCGTTGTTGAAGCAGATAATATTTTATCTAACTTAAACAAAGATGCTGCGCGTGCAATTCGTAAAGTATTAAAGTCAGCAGTAGCAAATGCTGAACATAATTTAAATTTAGAAAAAGAAAATTTAATAGTTAAGGAAGCTTACGTGAATGAGGGAGTCGTAATGAAAAGAATGAAATTTGGTTCTCGTGGACACGTAGATCCTATTAAAAAAAGAACTTGCCACATCACAATTGTAGTAAGTGATAACAAATAAGGAGGAAACCTAATGGGTCAAAAAGTTAGTCCGATAGGATTTAGAATGGGTGTTAATAAAACTTGGGAATCAAAATGGTTTGCTTCAAATAAGGATTTTGCAGATTATCTACAAAGCGATGAAAAAATTCGTAAGTATTTAAGTAAAAGATTAAAAGAAGCATCAGTTTCAAGTATATTAATCAATAGAAACAAAAAAAGAACAGAAGTTATCATCAATACCGCAAAACCAGGTGTAGTAATTGGTCACGGTGGCGATGAAATCGAAAAATTAAAAAAAGAATTAAACAAATTAGTTAATGAAGAAATTCAAATTTCTATAATGGAAGTTAAAAACCCAGACTTAAATGCAGCTTTAGTTGCACAATCAATAGCAACAGCTATCGAAAATCGTGTTTCATTCCGTGTTGCTCAAAAAAGAGCAATTAGAAATACAATGAAAGCTGGAGCAAAAGGAATTAAAACATCTGTATCAGGTCGTTTAGGCGGTGCAGATATTGCTAGAAGTGAAGGATATTCAGAAGGTAATATACCACTTCATACAATTAGAGCTAACATTGATTATGCTAATAAAGAAGCTGATACAGCATTTGGTAAAATTGGTGTAAAAGTATGGATTTACAAAGGTGAAATACTTCCTGGTAAAAAAGAAGGAGGTAAAGAACATGGGCGTAATACCAAAAAGAACAAAATATAGAAGACCACATCGTCTTCGTTATGACGGAAAAGCTAAAGGAAATACAACTTTAAGCTTTGGTGATTATGGTCTAATGGCTTTAGAAGGTGCTTGGATTACTGAAAAACAAATCGAAGCTGCCCGTGTAGCTATGACACGTTATATGAAACGTGGCGGTAAAGTATGGATAAATATATTCCCACACTTATCATTAACAAAAATACCTCTAGAAACTCGTATGGGTAAAGGTAAAGGTCAACCTGAATTATGGGTTGCTGTTGTAAAAAAAGGCAAAATCATGTTTGAAATAGCTGGTGTTGATGAAGCAACTGCTCGTGAAGCATTACGTTTAGCAATGCATAAATTACCAGTAACATGTAAATTTGTAAAAAAAGAAGAAAGTGGTGATGTCGCATGACAAATGAAGAATTAAGAAAATTATCAAGCGCCGATCTACTTAAAAAGATTGAAGAAAGCAAAGCAGAATTATTTAACTTAAGATTTAACCAAGCTAAAGGTAACCTTGAAAAACCTTCACGTATTCGTGAATTACGTACCTTAGTAGCACGTGCAAAAACAATCTTACGTGAAAGAGAACTAAAGGAGGAAAAATAATATGGAAAACAAAAGAGTATTAGTTGGTAAAGTAGTATCAGATAAAACAGATAAAACTATTACTGTTTTAGTAGAAACATATAAAAAAGATAGCTTATATGGTAAAAGAGTTAAATATTCTAAAAAATATGCTGCACACGACGAAAATAATGAAGCTAAAGTCGGAGATACAGTAAAAATAGTTGAAACTAGACCGCTTTCAAGAACAAAGCACTATCGTTTAGTTGAAGTAGTAGAAAAAGCAATTATAATATAATTGTAAGAGGGAGGAATTATAATGATTCAACAAGAAAGCAGATTAAAAGTTGCTGATAATTCTGGAGCTCGTGAACTAAGCGTTATTCGTGTTCTAGGAGGCAGCAAAGTAAAAACTGGAAATATCGGTGACATAGTAGTTGGAACCGTAAAAAAAGCAACTCCTAACGGAACAGTTGCAAAAGGAAAAGTTGTTAAAGCTGTTGTAGTTAGAAGTAAATTCGGTCTAAGAAGAGCAGATGGAT
Organism: uncultured Bacilli bacterium; assembly: GCA_934179675.1. Classification (GTDB taxonomy): domain Bacteria; phylum Bacillota_I; class Bacilli_A; order RF39; family UBA660; genus CAG-884. The sequence goes on along the minus strand of CAKPQS010000019.1, from coordinate 17,431 downwards.
CATATATCAAATTTGATGATAATGCTTGCGTTATTATTAAAGAAGATAAGAGTCCAGTTGGAACTCGTATATTTGGACCAGTAGCACGTGAATTGCGTGATGATTATATGAAAATTGTATCACTTGCTAAAGAAGTGTTATAAAATTCATGAAGGAGGATAAAAATGAACTTCAAAAAAGGAGATCGTGTTAGAGTTATATCTGGATCAAACAAAGGTAAAGAAGGAACAATAACACAAATATTAAAACAAGAAAACAAAATCGTCATTGAAGGCGTTAATATGGTTAAAAAACACGTAAAACCAAACGGACAAAACGAAGGCAGTATTGTTGACCGTGAAGCTCCAATCCACGCATCAAACGCAATGATTGTTGAGCCAAAAAGCGGTAAAACTTCAAGAATTGGTCATGAAGTTGATAAAAATGGTAAAAAAGTACGTGTTACAAAAAAATCTAATGAGAAATTAAGTTAGGAGGAGGGAAAATATGAACCGCCTAAAAGAAGTATATAATAATGAAATCATACCTAGTTTAAAAGAAAAATATGGCTATAAGAACGTATTACAAGTTCCTAGATTAGAGAAAATAGTTGTAAATATTGGATGTGGCGATGCAAGCTCTAATAGTAAATTATTAGAAGCTGCTATGACAGATTTAGAGTTAATTACTGACCAAAAACCAGTTGCAACAAAAGCAAAAAAAGCTATTGCTGGATTTAAAATCAGAGCTGGTCAAGCTATTGGTTGTAAAGTAACATTACGTGGAGAAAATATGTATAATTTCCTAGATAAATTAATCAGTATTACATTACCACGTGTTCGTGACTTTAGAGGTATATCTTCTACTGCATTTGATGGTAGAGGTAACTATACTCTAGGTTTAACAGAACAATTAATATTCTCTGAAATTGAATATGATAATGTTGTTAAAGTTAGAGGTATGGATATTGTATTCGTTACAACTGCTAAATCTAATGAAGAAGCATACGATCTTTTAAAAGGTTTCGGTATGCCATTTAAGAAATAGGAGGAATTATGGCTAAAAAAAGTATGATAATGAAAGCTAATAAACCCCAAAAATTCAAAGTACGTGAATATACTAGATGTAAAAGATGTGGAAGACCACATGCAGTACTTAAAAAATATGGAATATGCCGTATTTGTTTTAGGGAATTAGCATATAAGGGACAAATACCAGGGGTTACTAAATCAAGTTGGTAATTCTTGATAATTGAAGGGAGGAAATATAATGGTAACAGATCCAATCGCCGATATGCTTACACGTATTAGAAATGCCAATCAAATGCGTGATAAGGAAGTTGAAGTACCCGCTTCAAATTTAAAAATCGAAATCGCGAAAATATTAAAAGAAGAAGGTTTTGTAAATGATTACAAAATCAAAAAGAACAATGTTCAAAATATTATTGTTTTAAATTTAAAATATACAGATAGTAAAGTACGCGTTATTACAGGTTTAAAGAAAATTTCTAAACCAGGATTACGTGTATATGTAAAAGCTGATGAAGTACCAAAAGTATTAAACGGTTTAGGAATAGCAATCATTTCTACTTCTAAAGGAGTTATGACTGATAAAAAAGCTCGTGAATTATCACTTGGTGGCGAAGTATTAGCTTACGTTTGGTAGGAAGGATAAATATATGTCAAGAATTGGTAATCGTATTTTAACAGTTCCTGCAGGTGTAACAGTATCAGTTAATGGTAATAATGTTACAGTTAAAGGACCAAAAGGTGAACTTTCTACTGAAGTAAATTCAAATATTAATGTTAATGTAGAAGGAAATGAATTAAAAATTACTAGAAATAGTGATGAATATAAAAACTTTCATGGAACTGCAAACGCTAATATCAAAAATATGATTGAAGGCGTTACAAAAGGATTCGAAAAAAGCCTAGAATCAGTTGGTGTAGGATATCGTTTCCAAGTTAAAGGAAAAACATTAGTAATCACAGCAGGATATTCACATCCTGTAGAAATGGAAATTCCAGAAGGAATTACAGTAGAAAGTCCAAGTAATACTGAAATAACAGTAAAAGGAATAAATAAAGAGCAAGTTGGCGAATTTTCTGCTAATATTCGTAAAGTAAGACCACCAGAGCCTTATAAAGGTAAAGGTATTAAATATAAAGACGAACATATAATTCGCAAAGAAGGCAAGAAAGCTTCTAAATAGTAAAGGAGAATAACTTATGATAAAACAAGTATCTCGTAATGAAAAACGTATTGCTAGACACGTTAGAATTAGAGAATCTGTTAAAGGGACTAATGAAGTTCCAAGATTAAATGTGTTTAGATCAAATAAAAACATTTTTGCCCAAATAATAGATGATGAAGCTAATAAAACATTAGTAAGTGCTTCTTCTATCGATAAAGAGTTAAAACTTGAAAATGGTGGAAATATTGAAGCTGCTACTAAAGTTGGTGAATTGATCGCTAAAAGAGCAAAAAAAGCAAAAATAAGCAAAGTCGTATTTGATAGAGGTGGATACCAATATCATGGACGTGTTGAAGCATTAGCTGATGCAGCACGTGAAAACGGCTTAGAATTCTAAAGGAGGACAAAATGGAAAAGAGAAAAAGAGAACCACGTCCTAAACAATTTGAAGAAGAAATAATTAACATTGGCCGTGTTACCAAAGTAGCAAAAGGAGGACGTCACTTTCGTTTTGCTGTAACAGCAGCTGTTGGTGATCGTAAAGGACAAGTTGGACTTGGAACAGGAAAAGCAAATGAAGTACCAGATGCTATTAAAAAAGCAGTTGAAGCTGCAACTAAAAATGTTACAAGAATTTCTTTAGTTGATAATAGAACTATACCTCATGAAGCAATAGGTGAACAAGGTGCTAGTCGTGTACTTTTAAAACCAGCTTGTGAAGGTGTTGGTGTTAAAGCTGGTGGCCCAGTAAGAGCAGTTCTTGAACTTGCTGGTGTAAAAGATGTTATCTCTAAATCATTAGGATCAAAAACACAAATAAATGTTGCTTATGCTACATTAAAAGCTTTAAAAGCTCAAAGAACAGTTGAAGAAGTTGCTGAAATGCGCGGTAAGAAAGTAGAGGATATATTATGAAATTAAATAATATTACACCTACCGAAGGTGCTTTTAAAGAAAGAAAAAGAGTTGGTCGTGGTACTGGCTCAGGACTAGGTAAAACTAGTGGAAAAGGTCATAAAGGTCAAAATGCAAGATCTGGTGGCGGAGTTAGAGTAGGCTTTGAAGGTGGACAATTACCATTATTCAGACGCTTACCTAAAAGAGGTTTCTCAAACGCTAAATTCAAAATTAGATATGCTGTTATTAACCTAAGTGATCTTGAAAGATTTGCTGAAGGAACTGAAGTTACACCTGAATTATTAAAAGAAATGGGTGTAGTAAAAAATAGTTTAGATGGTATAAAAGTATTAGGTAATGGTAAATTAACTAAAAAATTAACTGTAAAAGCTAATAAGTTCTCTGAAACAGCTAAAAAAGAAATAGAAGCCTTAGGTGGAACAATTGAGGTGATCTAATATGTTTGCGAATATTAAGCAAATATTTAGCCCTAAACATAAAGACTTAAGGAAAAGAATTCTTTTCACTCTATCATGTTTATTAGTATTTGTTATAGGTAAAGCTATTGTTGTACCAGGAATACCAAAGGTACAACTAACAGGAAATTTAGGATTTTTTGAATTTTTCAACGTTATGAATGGTGGATCACTTGGCAATTTTTCAATATTTGCACTAGGTGTTATGCCATACATATCGGCATCTATTATTGTTCAATTTTTGGAAATGGATATAATTCCATATTTCTCTGATTTAGCAAAAGAAGGATACACGGGAAGACAAAAATTAAATAAAATTACAAGAATAATGGGTATTGCTTTAGCATTTGCACAAGGATATTTATATTCATTCATGTATTTAGGTAAAACAGCTGGACCAACTGATTATTTACTATATTCATTAGTTTTAACTGCAGGTACTGCATTCCTATTATGGATGAGTGACCAAATGACTAGTAAAGGTGTAGGAAATGGTATGTCATTATTAATTATGGCTGGTATTGTTGCTAGCTTACCATCTACATTTATTGGAGCATATAAAAGTTTTATAACTAGTGGAACTTTTGGAAATATTTGGGGAATAGTATTATTCATAGTATTTATACTTTTATATTTCTTAATTATAATCGGAATTATATTTGTTGATAATGCCGAAAGAAGAGTTACTATTCAATATTCAAATAAATCAGGTTCAGTATTTACAAAAGATAACTATATACCATTTAAATTAAATTCAGCAGGCGTTATGCCAGTTATCCTTGCATCAGCATTTATTTCTATACCAGGAATGATAGCAGGTGCAATTAACAAACCTGGATTTACTAAATTTTATGAAAATTGGATATCTTATAATAGTGTTACAGGTTTTATTCTTTATATGACATTGATTATAGCTTTTGGATATTTCTATACATTCTACATTCAATTAAAACCAAAAGATGTTGCTGAAAATTTACAAAAAAATGGTGGTTATATACCAGGAGTAAGACCTGGTGAAAATACTACAAAGTATATTAATGATGTATTAAAAAGAATTACTTTAGTAGGTACATTATCACTTGCAGTTTTAGCAGCAATTCCTATATTATTTACTGCTGTAACTAAAATTAGTGATTCTAATATCTCATTAGGAGGAACAGGATTATTAATTGCTGTAGGTGTAGCACTTGAAACTTATAAACAAATAGAAAGTGAAATAGTTAGTAAGAATTATCAGAAGGGAAGAAGAAGATGAAAAGTATTATTTTAATCGCACCTCCTGCTGCTGGTAAAGGCACAGAAGCTGCTATATTAAAAGAAAGATACCATATTCCACATATCTCAACAGGTGATTTATTAAGAAAAGCTGCTCAATCTGATACTGAAGAAGGATTAGAAATTAAAGAACAACTTGAGCATGGTTCTTTAGTTGATGACGATGTAGTAGTAAAACTATTAAGAGAAAGAATTCTTGAAGATGATTGTAAAGATGGTTATATATTAGATGGATTTCCTAGAACTGTTATGCAAGCTAGAATATATGAAAATATGTTAAAAGGTATTGATAAAGAAATAGGAACAGTAATATATATGAATATTGATAGAGAAACTGCTAGAAATAGAATAGTTGGTCGTATTTCATGCCCTAAATGTGGTAAAGTTTATAATACATTGGTAGATGGTTTAAAACCACAAATGGATGGAATATGTGATACTTGTCATGTTGCACTTTATAAAAGAAGTGATGACACAGCAAGTACATTTGATGAAAGATTTAATACTTATGTTGATAAAACATCAAAATTAATTGATTATTATAAAGCAAAAGGTTTGTTAAAAACTGTTGATAGTTCAATATCTAAAGAACATACTGATTTACAAGTCGAAAGGATTTTAAATAATGATAACAATTAAAACTCCAGAACAAATAGAACTTATGCGTATTGCAGGACAAATAGTTGGCGATACTCATAATTATTTGAAAAAATTTATTAAACCTGGAGTTACAACTAAAGAGCTAGATGATCTAGCAGAAGCGTACATTAGATCAAAAAATGCTTATCCTTCGTTTAAAAATTATGAAGGATATCCTACATCTATTTGTACGTCTGTAAACGACAAAGTAGTTCACGGAATCCCAAATGGTTACAAATTAAAAGACGGCGATATTATATCTGTTGATATTGGTGCTTGTTATAAAGGATACCATGGGGATTCTGCATGGACTTATGCTGTTGGTAAAATAAGTAGTGAAAAAGCATACTTAATGAGACATACTGAAGGAGCTTTATTTGCTGGTTTAAGTAAAATCAGAGATGGAGTTAAATTAGGTGAAGTTAGTAATGCTATTGAGACTTATGCAAAAAAATATAATTTAGGTATTGTTAGAGAGCTAGTTGGTCACGGTGTTGGAACTGATGTTCATGAAGAACCTGATGTACCAAATTATGGAAAAAAAGATAAAGGACCAATATTAAAAGCTGGTATGACAATAGCTGTTGAACCAATGTTAAATCTAGGTACAAGTAGAGTATATTTACTAGAAGATGATTGGACAGTTATAACTGCAGATGGTAAACCATCCGCACACTTTGAGCACACTGTACTAGTTACGAGTGATGGCTATGAAATATTAACAAAGAGGTGATTATATGGCAAAAGATGACATAATTGAAACAGAAGGAAAAATAGTTGAAGTATTGCCAAATGGAGAGTTCAAAGTTGAACTTAAAAATAAACACACTGTAACGGCCCACGTTTCTGGTAAAATGCGAATGAATTTCATTCACATTTCACTAGGCGATACAGTTACAATAGAATTATCACCATATGACTTAACACGTGGGCGCATAACCTATAGAAAGTAGGAGGGATATTATGGTAATTAAACCATCAGTAAAAAAAAGATGCGAAAAATGTAAAATAATTAAACGTAATGGACGTGTATATGTAATTTGTACAAATCCAAAGCATAAGCAAAGACAAGGTTAGAAGGAGGGTCTTAAATGGCACGTATTAAAGGTGTAGATATACCAAATAATAAAAGAACTGTCATCGCTTTAACTTATATCTATGGAATAGGTAGAAGTTTAGCTACTACTATATGTAAAGATGCTGGCGTTGATGAAAATATAAGAGCAAAAGACTTAACAAATGAACAAGTTGCCGCTCTTCGTGATGAAGTAAATAAATATTTAACTGAAGGTGACTTAAGACGTGAAGTAAATATGAATATTAAGACTAAAATGGAAATTAATTCATATCAAGGAATTCGTCATAAAAAAGGTTTACCTGTAAGAGGACAAAGAACAAACCGTAATGCTAGAACTCGTAAGGGTAAAGGTAAAGTCGTTGCTAATAAGAAGAAAAACTAATCTAAAGGAGGTTAATTATGGCTTACAAAGCAAGAAAACGTAAAGTTAAGAAAAATATACCTGAAGGTAAAGCATATATAAAATCAACTTTCAATAACACAATTGTTACATTGTGTGATGCTGAAGGAAATGCTGCTAGTTGGGCATCTGCTGGAACTTTAGGATTTAAAGGAAGCAAAAAATCAACTCCATTTGCTGCTGGTATGGCTGCAGAAGCTGCTGGTCGTGCTGCTGTTGATATGGGAATGAAAAAAGTCGAAGTATATGTAAAAGGATTAGGCTCAGGTCGTGAGACAGCAATTCGTTCATTACAAACAGCAGGTCTTGAAATTACATCAATAACTGATATTACACCAATACCTCATAATGGTTGCAGACCACCAAAGCGTCCTCGTGGATAGAGAAAAGGAGTGTTGTTTAATGTTAAATTTTGAAAAACCACTTTATAAAATTACTGAATATGAAGAAAAAAATAATTTCGGTAAATTTGAACTAGAACCTTTAGAAAGAGGTTTTGGTACTACAATTGGTAATGCATTAAGAAGAGTAATGTTATCAAGTATGCCTGGTTCTGCAATTGTTGCAGTTTGGATTGATGGAGTTATGCATGAATTCCAAGCAATCGATGGCGTAATTGAAGATGTAACTGCTATTATTTTAAATTTAAAAAATGTTGTTGTTAAAAATAATAGTGATGAAGTAAAAATGATGCACTTAGAAGCAAGTGAAGAAGGATTAGTTACTGCTCGTAGTATTGAACATGATGAAGATATTGAAATTGTTAATCCTGATCAAGAAATTGCAACGCTTGCTAAAGGTGGCAAACTTTCAATGGAATTAGTTGTTGCTAATGGTCGTGGATATGTTTTAGCTAATGATAATAAAAAATATATCGAGGGTAGAAAAGTTGGATATATTCCAATGGATTCTTCATTCTCACCAATTGAGAGAATTAGTTATGAAATAGAAACTGCCCGTGTTGGTCAAGATTCTAATTATGATAAATTGATAATGAATGTTGCTACAAATGGTGCTTTTAAACCTGAAGAAGCTATGGCACTTAGTGCTAAAATCATTATCGAACATTTACGTATCGTAGCTGATATTAATGAAATTGCTGATACAACTGGTATTATGAATGCTAAACAAGAAGATACAAAACTAAAGAAACTTGAAACTTCTATTGATGATTTAGACTTTTCTGTTCGTGCTTACAATTGTTTGAAAAGAGCGGGCATTAATACACTTGGTGATTTAACAGAAAAATCAGAATTAGAAATGATGAAGATTCGTAATTTAGGTAAAAAATCTTTAAAAGAAGTTATTGATAAAATTAAAGATATGGGACTTAAATTCCGCGAAGAAGACTAACAAGGAGGAATAAAATGTATAGAAAATTAGGTCGTACAAACAAGCATAGAAGAAGTATGCTTGCTAACTTAACTAAAGATCTTATCATGAATGAAAGAATTGAAACAACAGAAACTAGAGCTAAAGAAGTTCGCAAATTTGTTGACAAAATGATTACTTATGGTAAAAATGGTTCTTTAGTATCAAGAAGAAAAGCATTAGCTTTCTTACATAACGATAATGAAGCAGTTAAAAAAGTATTCGATGTACTAGCTCCTCGTTATGCAGAGAGAAATGGTGGATATACAAGAATATTAAAATTAGATAACCGTCAAGGTGACGATGCTTTAATGGTTATATTAGAGTTAGTAGAAGGCAAATAAGCCTTCTTTTTTAAAAAATTATCAAATTTTGATAAAATAATATTAATAAAAAGCAAAATGTGTTATAATTTTTTTTGGATGGTGATTACATGACAGCTTTAATAACAGGTGCAAGTTCTGGAATAGGTGCAGATATAGCACGAATATTAAGTGATAAAGGATATGATTTAATATTAGTTGCGCGAAATAAGAAAAAAATGGATCAACTAGCAAAAGAATTAAAAACAAATATTGAAATAATTTCAATGGATATTTCATCTACTTATAATTGTACTGAATTATATAATTTAGTTAAGAAAAAAAATATTGATATTTTAATAAATAATGCTGGATTTGGTTTATTTGGTGAATTCACAAATACAAAATTAGATAAAGAATTGGATATGATTGAACTTAATATTAAAACTGTTCATACATTGACTAAATTATTTTTAAAAGATTTTGTAAAAAAAGATAAAGGATATATTTTAAATGTTGCTTCATCAGCAGCTTTTATGCCAGGACCTTTAATGGCAACATATTATTCTACAAAAGCTTATGTGTTACATTTAACAGAATCTATTAATGAAGAATTAAGAAGAAAAAAGAAAAATGTCTATATTGGCGCATTATGTCCTGGACCTGTTAGTACGAATTTTAATAAAGTTGCAGGAGTATCATTTAATTTGGATTCACTTGAAAGCTATGATGTTGCTAAATATGCAGTGAAGGAAATGTTCAAGAAAAAAGTTATAATTATTCCTGGCTTCAAAATAAAAATTGGTGTATTTATTTTAAGACTTCTTCCTAGAAGTTTAGTAAGAAAAATTGCATATAAAATTCAAACAAAAAAAGAAAGTTAATTAAAATAGATTTAATAAATACATAATTTTAAAATATTATCATAATATATAGTAAATATATTTGATTTGACAAAATTAATAAAATATTGTATAATTTTAATCGATGGCACATTATTCTAGTCGTTTTATTTGCTATGAAAACGGGCCTAAAAATCCGTGAAAGGGCATACCTGTGAAACTTCTTGTGTTTGCTTCTTACGCCCAGTTTGGGGTGGATGCTGGAAGGTAGATAATTGGGCATCTATAATGGCATATAGACCTGACCCAATTGTTATAGAGACCTAAATACGTGGAAAGACTATACACAACAGTTGATGTACTTTCTACGGTTTAGATGATAACCTACTATGTGGATATACTACGAGTAGCGTAGCCTGTCTTGCGTGAGTATGGGGGATAGAAATTTGAAACCATATTTGCAAAAAAGAATAATAACAACATAAAATGTATGAGGAAATCTCCTAGAGTGCTTTTAAATAGGATTGCAGTGTGTACTAAGTGGCAATCAAGTCGTATAGCTGGAAACACTATACTAAATTCTTTAAAGGGGAACCGCACTTTGGTAACGAAATGTAGAATTTAGGGAAATCCAACTTGACCTAAGACGCAAAGTTTACTATTTAAACGCCATTTTTTTTTATATTTAAAAGGTGAAAAATGAAAAAGGATGAAATAAATAAAATTAAAACAGAAATAAAAAAAACAAAGAAAAAACGAAAAATCAATTATAAATGGGTATTAACAGTAACAATTATAGCTTTTTCTCTTTCTATGCTTTTTTCTGCTTTATCAGAGTCATTACTTGAAAATGCAAATTTAGTTTTTAGCATATTTATTTTAGTATTTTTTATTATATTAGGTGTAATATTTGATATAATTGGTGTTGCTGTAACAGCGGCTGATGAAAAACCATTTCATTCAATGAGTACAAGAAAAATGAAAATTGGTTTAATAGCAACTAAATTAAAGAAAAATGCTGATAAAGTTTCATCATTATGTAATGATGTTATCGGTGATGTATGTGGTATATTATCTGGTACAGCAGGTGCTATGATTGCTGCTAACTTAACTGATAAGGTATCATTATTCGTACCAATTTCACTTATAATTACAGGATTAGTTGCTGCTTTAACAATTGGTGGGAAAGCATTATGTAAAAGTTATGCAATCGCAAAAAGTGATATTATATTGTATCGCTTTTCGAAAATTTTAAGTATTTTTTATAGAAAGAAAAATTATAAATAAAAATTATAATTTTTTTTATCACTAAACCATGTGTGAATAGAGCCATCTTGTTCAATAATTGCACCAAAGAATTTCGGTTTTTCTCCTCTAGGGTGAGAATCTTCTAAAGCAACCTCATGATTGATAATTGTATTAAATTGTTCATCTGACATAGCAAGATTAATTTTCTTTTCTTCAAGTAATTTAGCTTTAGCAGCATTTTTTTAGTTTTTCTTCTGGCTTTGGGAGAAATAAAACCAGCATTAGTTAAAGTTGTATAAATAAAATTATAAGATACTTTAATATTTTCATCTTTTTCTAAAAATTCATTAAATGTTGAAAATTCCAACCTTGATATTTATTTGTATAAAGTAGTATAATATCTTCAGAGATTGACTTATCTAATGTACTTGCTGGTTTTTTGTTTCTGTTACCATGTACAAATGCGAATTTGCCTTTCTTTTTATATTTAACTATTAGACGGTCAATTTGTCGTCTTGATATGCCGAGCTTTTTTTCAGCTCGTTTTTTGTTACCATTGTGATCAATTAGTTCTTTGATAACTTCATATTTTTCTTGTTTATTCATTCTTAATTCAACCTTTCTCATTTTACATATCACCTCGAGTGATATATTATACATTAACTTTGAGACATTTTCCAAAGCTATTACTTAAGACATTATCATAAGTTAATCAAACCTATTATTCCTAAAAAAAACATTTGAAAAAAAATGAATATATGATATAATAAAAGAGAATTGTATTGAGAATATAGTTCCTAGGAGGAATTAGTCTGAAAACAAAATCAAAATTTATTTTATAAAATTAGTAAAAAAGGCAGACTTCCCCTTACCCCAAAGAAAGTCAAAAATTAAACAGGTAATTTATTGGCATTCTGATTAATTAATTCTATTAATTCTTCTGATGTAAGTCCTAAAGATAATAATTGCTTAAATGATTGATTGAAATTATTTTTAGTATATTTAATTCTATCTTCAATTGGCGTTTCAATAGATGATAAATCAGTAGGATTCCAAACTTCGCCAGTTTCAAACATGTGATAGATAGCAATTAAAATTTTTCTAGCAATTACAATGTAGGCGCGTTTCTTACCACGGCGTTTAGAAATTTTCTCAAACTTTTTGGAATAATAAGAATTAGATTTATCTTTAACAGCACAATGTGCAACTTCAACAAGATAAGGTTTAAGGTAAACACCTGCACGAGAAATTTTAACGGATTTTTTCTTACCAGCAGATTCATTACAGCCAGGTGCAAGACCTGCCCAAGAAGTTAAATGATAATGTGATTTAAATTGAGACATGTCATTACTAATTTCAGATAAAATACCAATTGTAGAATTTCTATCAATACCAGGAATTGTACAAAGTAGATCAATATATGCTTCATAAGGTTCGATTAGAATATCAATTATATCATTTAGTTTAATTATTTGATTATTTAGATAATCAATATGATCTTTGACAATATTAATTTTTAGTTTTTGTTCGTTAGTTAATTGTATTCCATTAACAGAAGAAATAATATCTTCATGAGAGGATTTGCAATTTTTGCGTTATCATCATCTGAAAAATCATCATTATTTAAAATGATATCAATAATAGATTGGGAAGATTTTCCAAAAATATCAGAAAAAACCATATCTAATTTGCAATTACCAAAGTAAAAGCATTAATAAATCTGTTTTTCTCATATTATTTGGTATTAGTAAGTTTATAACGATATCTTGTAAATTCTCTTAAGACTCTAAAATCTTTAGATGGAATATAAGAATAACGAACTAGTCCCATTTTAAACAAGTCTGCAATCCATTTTGCATCTCTGTTATCGTCTTTCTCACCTTTAATGTCTTTAACCCATTTAGGATTGGCAACGACGATATTAGAAGTAAAACTTTCTAATGCATTGTATACAGGAACGTAATACTTTCCAGTAGATTCCATACATACATTTTGACAGTCGTTATCAATAAGTCAATTTCTAAATTCAATTAAAGAGTTAGTGTAGGTAGAAAAACGTTTTCTTAAATATTTCGGTGTGATGGAAGTTGAGTCACAAATGACAGCAACTATAAAAGATTTGTGCACATCAACACCACATGCTTTTGAATAAATAACTTCCATAAATAAAACTTCCTTTCAAAATATTTTTGAAAGAATGTGTTGACTATGTGATTAACACTAAGAATTAACTAAAGTCAATGATTAGTCTACAGCCTTGAAGGACTACTTATGTGTGCTTGAAACAATCACATTTGCACTGGTTATATTATGCTGATTTAATCCAAAGAGTTACAGGAAGTCTGCAACTCCTCCTACCGTGCTTTGTATTACACACTCTTTCAAGGTCTGTATTATATATAAAAAATAAATTTTGTTCAAGTTTTCATCACTATGTGTGCCTTGAACAAAGTGAAAGGAATGGATGGTTATTATGGAAACAAAAAAATTTGAAGAAGCAATAGGATTATTTAAAAATATAGATGATCGTATAGTCGGACTACATCAAGTAGTACTTGATAATAAAACTGCTGTTAATCGGTATACATTAGATGATGGCAGGATTTATGAAGTACCATTCAGGAGTGCTGATTTAGGTAAATTAAGTTCTGAACTACTAGAACCCCAAAAATTTTATTTTCCGCAAGATGAACAAGATATAGAAGAAATATGTGCCGAAATGATAAGAAAAATGACATTATATCTTGAATTCAAAGAAATATATAGATATTTAAGTTTCCGATACAAAAGTGGTGAATTAACTGAATCTGATTTTATAGAACCAATGAAAAAAATTCTAGAAACAGCAAGGAAACAAATTGAAAAAGGTGCCCAATTTGCAGCTAAAGTTGCACCTTTGTGGTTTGGACATTATGTACCTGGTTTTCCTCGTTATACTGGTGGTAATCCATATAATATCTATGGAGTAGATCATAAATATGATTATTTATTGAAACCTGACGAAAAGTATATGGCTAATAAAAGAGATTTAATTTTATATATTGCTACATCAGAAAATCCATTTATCCCATCAGAACAAGATATTTATAGCTCATCAGAATTAAGTAATATATTGAAAAAGAAATCAAGTAGAAATGTTGAAAACAAGGGTAATAATTCAGAAGTGAAAAAAGAAACATTAGATAAGCCTAATAACGAAACATCAGAAAAAAAATCAGAGCATGAAGAACCAGTTGCAGTAACACAAAATAACCAAGATAAAGTCTCACAATTTGTAAATTCATATAATACATTGACTAGTGAGTTTTATAAATATAGAGAAAAAGTTAGTAGTGGAAAATATAGTACAGGAGAAGCACCAAAATTACTGGAAACAATTAATCATTTGCAAACACAATTGAAATTATTATATAATTCAATTAGTGAGAAAGAATATAATGAATATTTTGAAACTTTATCAGATTTATCTGAAAGATTAAATGGACATATAAAATATTTGAATGCTGCTTTATCTATATTCAGTCAACCAAGAAAAGAAGCAGTAAATAAAGATAATAATTCAGAAACAAAAAAAGAAACATTAGATAAAATTAATAATGGAACTTCAGAAAAAAAGTCAGAGCATGAAGATCAAGTTGTAGTAACACAAAATAAACAAGAAAATGCTTCTACAAAAGTTCCTATAAGTGATAGAAAAGTAGAAAGAACTGATAAAAAGTTAGATGAATTAAAATCAGAAGGAAATATAGAAAAAAGAAAACCAGAAGAAACTAATATTCCAGTACAAACACAATCTGAAAGAAAAGAAATAGATGATAAAATTGCGCAATTTATGCAATTATATAACAAAATGGTTAATGAATTTAATACATATAGAGAAAAAGTAAAAAATGGAATATATAATACAAGGGATGCAGAAGAATTACAATATGTAGTCCAATATCTACAAAGACAATTAAAGTTATTAGAAAACACAATTAGTAAAGAAGAATATTATGAATATTATAAAAATTTGAAATCATATCAGGAAAGATTAGAATCTCATTTGGATCATGTAAAAAGTCTTACATCCACTTTTAGGCGGTAATGTTGCAACAATAACTATCAAGTATATTACTACATGTTTATAAAAATAGATTTCTTGTAAGTGTAAAAAAATAAGTATAAAATTTAAAAAAATACAGAAAAATAAAAATATATATTGAAAAATAAAAAAAAATTTGTTATACTAATTACAGATTAGAATAAGAGGGAGAATTATTATGGAAAGAATAACAATAAATGAAAATGGTAATATGAAAGAAGTTAGTGTTGTTAGATATATTAAAGATGGCGAAAATAAATATTTAATATATACTATGGGAGAAATAGAAGGCGAATTACAAAGAATTTATATTGCTAAAGTAATTGAACATGATGGACTAGTTGCTATTAAGGTTCCTGATGAAGAATGGGATAATGTAAAAAAATTAATTCAAGAAATTGTCAAAGCAAATCGTGCAAATATGCCTGTCCAAATTCCAGATCTAGATGAAAAAGTTTTAAATAACATGAGAGTAGAAGATAAACGTATTATCAAATTAAAAGCTGATAATATACCAATGCTAGGTGCAAATAAGAACTTTGTTATAGAAAGTGCTAAACCTATCGAAGTAGAAACTCCTGTAATACCAGAAATTAATGTTAATCCTGTAATAGATATAAAAATTCCTAAAGTTGAAGAACCTAGTTTTACTGACCCAACTTCAGTTGAACCAGATGTACAAGCAGTTGTAGATGCACCTGCAGAACCAGAAATTCCTGTTGCTGTTCAACCAATGAATGAACCAACTATTACAGTTGAACCTGTTGCTGACGCATCAAAAGTTGAAAATGATTTTGACTTTAAAGAAGCATATGAAAATGAATGTAAAAAAACAGAAGAATTAACAACAGAAGTTCAAAAAATTAAAGAAAAATTAGAAAGAATTTGTGAAATTTTAAAAGAACAATAAAAATGTTCTTTTTTAATGCTCTTTAAACATAAAATATAATGAGGTGAACTGATGAAAAATGCAATTATTTATTACTATAATTTAAAAGTTACTGAAGTTCACCAAAATGCTAATCATTATTGGTTTAAAGTTAATAATAAATTATATTATATGTATAAAATAGAAAATATTAATATTGAAGAAATGATAAAAATTATAAATATTTTAATAAAAAATAATATCAAAATACATATTCCTATTTATAATCAACAAAAATCATTGTTAACTAATATTAATGGTATAAATTATATTTTATTTGAAATTATTATAAATTCTAAAGAACCAATTATTTTAAATGACATATATGAAATAAATAAAATTATAATAGATTCAAAAGATTTAAAAAAAATATCCTGGTATGATTTATGGACTGAAAAAATTGATTATTTAGAATTACAAATATCTGAATTTGGTAAAGAGTATCCGCTTTTAAGAAAAAGTTTTCCTTATTTTTGTGGTTTGGCAGAAAGTGCTATTCAATTACTTGATATAATAAATGTTAATGAATATCGAATTTGTCATAAATATATAACCAAAGATGAACATCTTGAAGATTTTTTAAATCCCCTTAATATGATTATTGATTTAAAAGTGAGAGATATTTCAGAATATCTAAAATATAATTATAATCATTTATTAAATGTATATGATATAGAATATATAATAAAAAAATTTAATTTGAATAATGAAGAAATTAAACTTTTATTTGCTCGTACATTATTCCCTAATTATTATTTTAATACTTTTGAAGAAATAATTGCAGGAGAAAAAGATGAAAAAAGTATTAATAAATACATAGAAAATGCTGATAGAAATGAATATTTCTTAAAAATTTTTTATTCATATATAAAAAAAATAGTTGAAATTCCAACTATTGATTATTTAGAACACTGATAATATCTTTTACTTCAGGTACTTCTTCTTTAATTGCCATTAATAACCCATCTTTTAAAGTTAAATCTTGCATTTCGCATTCTGCACATGCACCTTGCATTTTAACATATACAATATTATCTTCATATTTATCAAATTCAATATTACCGCCTTCATTCATAATAAAAGGACGCAAATAATCAATTACTTCTTTAATTTTTTCAATTGTTTCCATTTTCTCACCCAATCCATTATATAATATTTATAAATAATATGTAAAGACTTTTTATTTTTATAAATATGTGATATAATCTTTTTGGAGTGGTTTTAGTGGCAGATTATAAGAAAGGAAAAGTCGTTAAAGCAACTGTAACTGGAATAGAAAGCTATGGCGTATTTGTTTCTTTGGATGAGTATTATAGTGGACTTATTCATATATCAGAAATATCTCACGATTTTGTTCATAATATTCACGATTTTGTAAAAATAGGTGAAGAAATAAATGTTGAAATTTTAGAAGTAGATGAAGAATTATCCCAACTAAAACTAAGTATAAAAAATATTAATTATCGCAATTTTAGACAAAAAACAAAGAGAAAAATTAAACCAACACCACTTGGTTTTAACACACTAGAATATAAGCTTCCTATCTGGATTGAACAAAAGTTGCAAAAAAATAGACAAGATAGCAAATAAACACTTGACAAGTAAGATATAATTTGGTATATTAATACATGTCAAGTTTATTGGGCGATTAGCTCAGTTGGTTAGAGCACCTGCCTTACAAGCAGGGGGTCATAGGTTCGAGTCCTATATCGCCCACC
>CAKPQS010000018.1 GCA_934179675.1 uncultured Bacilli bacterium | reverse complement strand
GCTCCAAATTGATAGGAAACTCGGAAATTAACTTCTGAGAGTAATAAATACTAACTAGAAATAGTTAGTTTTTTTGTTATGTAAAGGAGTTGATTTTAATGAATGAAAAGAAAAAGATTTGTGGTCTGTACCAAAGAGTAAGCACTGATGATCAGGCTCGTGAGGGATTTAGTTTACCAGAGCAAAAAGAAAGATTGGAAGCATTTTGTAAGTTTAAAGGTTATGAGATAAAGGATTATTATGTAGATGATGGTATTTTACAATAAGTTTTTAAAATCTTATGTTTTAATAGATTTAAAGATGAATAAGTTAAAAGCTGAAAATTTAGGACAAATGAATATGTATTTGAACTATTATGAACAGGCAATAAATAGCAAAGACGATGGTAAACCAATAGGGATTATACTATGTGCCGAAAAAGATAAAGTAATGTTGGAATATGCTTTAGGTGGATTATCTAATAATATATTTGCTTCAACATATACTTATTATATTCCAAATAAAGAACAATTAATTAATGAAGTAGAAAAAGTTTTAAATAATGAAAAATAAATCAATATTAACAAAGAGATGAGTTTTACCCCATCTCTTTTAACTTGATACTACTTATTTTTTTCTTTTTTATTAAGATATTGTATAATTTTTTCTTCAATTATATTTAATCTTTTTTCAAGAGGATCATGAATATATTCATTTCCTAAATAGCCAATACATTCAAAAGCAAATGACTTATCTTTATCGTCCCCATTTTGAAAAATTATAAGTTGATTATATATTTTTTTTTCTTTATTTTGTAGGTCCATTTTTATTATTCTCCTTATCATATTCATCATATAGATATTTACTTATGTACTCATTCATTAAACTGTTAATCTTTTCTTTTTGATTATATATCAAATTTTTATTAATATAACTATTTATATTTATATCTTCTTTATTTATATTTAACATTTCGTCAATTGTATATTTTATATTATAAACAAATTCTTCTTTTAATATGTTTTTATTTATCAATAATTTCCCAATCAAATCATAATCATAATTATAAATATTATTGTAAATAGTTTGAAGAATTGTCTTATCAAAAGCATCACCATTTTTAAGTTCGTTTAAAGAATATTTTATAAATTCTTTTTTATTATCATCATTAAAATTAATATAAATATTATAATAGTTTTTATGGGCAATGATCTTAGTAAGATTTAGTGGATAATTTTCATTTCTTTGTATTTCTCTATTAAATTCAATCTCATTTAAATGTATTTCATTAGAAACTAAATATTTTTCTAAAAGTGATAATGGCTCTTCAATTTTATCAGTAAGAAAAGAATAATCTTCTAATCTACTTTCAACTTTTTCCGAATCAACTTTACCGCTTGAAAATTCAGTTTGTAAATCATCAGCAACAATACCTCCGCCAGCTGTAGTGTATCCTCTAGTTATAATTTGTGCTCTTTTTTCTCCTTTTGTATCTAATAACCCAGTATTTAAAGCATTTAAAACTTTATTAATTTCATCTTTTGATCTTTCATAAACTGCCGATGCACCTAATTTTTGAGTTGCTCTTTCTTTACTTTCAAATAAACCATATTGTTTCATTAAACTAGTGGCAACAAAATTTGGCATATGAACTTCAATATAATATTGTAAATCCATATCATCAATTATTAGCATATATTCAAATCCAGGAGTAGCATCTGGTGTCCTTATTAATTCATATTTTAAATTTGCAAATCTCTCATCTTTTTTTAATAATTGTCCTATCATCGATATATATTCATCTTTAATAGCAAACATTTTACTTTGCAATGATACAATGTACTTACCAGTTTTATATTGTTGTATAAGGTATGAATAAACAAGATTTTCTTTTTGATTTTTTATTTTTTCAAATATATCATTAATTTGTGATTCATTTTTAATATCAAATGTAATGTTTAAACTTTTTAATATATTTATTTTTGCGCCCTTATTTAATTTATTATCACTGAACAAAGCATTGCATATTTTATTGAACTGATATTCTTCTATTCCATCTAAATTATAAATAAAGAAATTTGTTTGTGGGAAAACTTGTTCAATAGAATCCATAAAACTGAATGTACTTTTATCAAAAGATGGATAATATATTAAATTATAGTATTTTTCAATATTAGATTTTATTCTTTTTATATCTCCATCAAATATATGTGCACATTTATTAGTTAAAGCTAACGATTTTAAACAAGAAAAAATACTATTTTTAGAGAGAATATTTTTTACTCTATTACCTATACTATTTACATCCACTAATTCAACTTTTTCGCCTGTTTCAGTATCTATTATTGTAAGTTCATCTTTAATATTTCTTCTTTCATTTTTAATATTGTTTTCAAAAGTTTTTGATAAATTAGCAATTTTTTCTAATAAATGATTTACTTTATCTTGCGCTTTTTTATCATATAATATTTTACCATTATTCGAAGTAAAAATATTTTTTAATTGATTTATTAAAACGCCTAATTCTTTATATAAATCCATAAATACCTCCATTATTTAAAAACATTACTATTCCTATGTTAATTTTATTATAACATACAAATTTATCTATTTAACCAAAAAGTATTCTCAAAACTAAAAAAATGTATTATAATGTATTCTGTGATTGATATTTATGTATCAATTCGTATATTGGAAAAGTTGTAGATACCTACGACATTGGCTCCATAAGATAAAATTGTCGCACCAATGTGACATTAATCATAAAATCAACTATTTCTAGTTGATTTTTTCGTGTAAAAAGCATATTATTTTATCTAATATATTAATAGATTATGATATAATATATTTAGTTTCGAAAGTCTGGAGGTATTTATGAAAGAAATAAAAGAGACACCTTCTTCAATATACTTAATGCATAAATATTGGGGGAAAAAGCCTTCTAAAGAATTAAAAGAACAAATTTTAAATTACACAAAAAAAAATGACTTAGTACTTGATCCTTTTGCAGGATATGGAGGAATTGGTATTGAAGCAACTATTGAAGGAAGAAATGTTATTCTTAATGATTTGAACCCTTCAGCAAATTTCATATCAGATTGCATACTTGAAAAAAATATAGATCTTAAAAAGTTAGAAAAAATGTATTACGAAATAATGAATAAATGCAAGGAAATAAATGAAAAATGGTACACATATAAAGGAAAAGAAATAATTACTATTTTAAGAAATAAAGAAAATAAAATTTTAAAAATTAAAATTAAAAATTCTAATAACAAATTCGAAGATATTACTATATCAAAAGAAGAATCTGAAAACTTAATTAGCAATGAAAATAAATACAAAATTAAAACATGGTATCCAAATAATACTTTAATACAAAATTCAAGAATTTGTTCTAACGGAAAACTAAAAATATCTGATTTATTTTCAAAAAGATCATTAATATGTCATTCATATTTATATACCCTATTATCAAATCTTGAAGATTCAAATGAAAAAAAACTATTAATTTTAGCATTTACCTCTAATTTAGCTAATTGTTCAAAATTAGTCCCACCAATTAAATCTAGAGGTGATATGGCTCAAGGAGCATGGATGACAGGTTTCTATATTGGAGAAACATATCTTGAAAATAATGTTTTCCACTATTATGAAAATAGAATTAAAAAAATTATTAAAGGAAAAAAAGATTATTTATCACTTGCTAAAAAGAATACAACATACAAAATTACTTGCAATGATGCTAAAAAATTAGATTTAAAAGACAATTCAATAGATTTTATATTTACCGATTTTCCTTATGGTGATACTGTTCCATATTTTGAGCAAAGTCAAATCTGGAATTCATGGTTAAAAAATAAAGTAGATTATAAAAATGAAATTGTTGTTTCAGATAGCAAAGAGAGAAATAAGAATCGAGAAAATTTTTCTAAAGATATTGACAAAGCAATTTCTGAAATTTGCAGAGTACTTAAACCAAACAAATATTTTACATTTACATTTCACTCACTAAATGGTGAAGAATGGGAAGCAATTACAAACTCAATACAAAAGAATGCTTTCGAATTTGTTGATTTTAAATTATTAATTCAAAAAACATTTACACCAAGGCAATTGAATCGCAAATTATCTATTAAAGGTGATTTGGTTGTTACATATAAAAAAATAACAAAAAAACAAATTACTTTAGATTATGATGATATTAAAGATAAAATTCTTAATGAAATCAAATTAAATTGCAAAAAAAGCCAAGCTTACGAAACAAATGAATTAATAATTCTTTGTGTAAAATGTTTACTAAAATATAATCAAATTGCAAATAAAATTGATTTTACTGAAATGATTAAAGAATATTTTGATTTATCTGATGATTATAGCAAATGGATTTTAAAAAACGATATTTAAAAAGAGTGATAAATTCACTCTTTTGTTATTAATATTGAAATACAATTAATTATATAATTGCTTTTTAATTTTGAAGCATTTTCATACGAATATTTTATTTTATGAACATCATTTAATGAAAGATTATCAAGTTTGTTAGTAATTGTATTTCTTATTAATATAATATCTTTTTTTAAATCTTTACCATCTTTAAAATCTTTTTCATGAGCTAAAAATACAAAAAATCTATTATTATTACTAAACAATCTTTCTCCTTGATATTTATAATTCCACCATTCAAGCGGCATTATATCATTTGATATTTCTTTAATCATTTTTAATCTTTCATTATAAACTTCATCTAATTGTTCATTAATTACTTTATCAT
Organism: uncultured Bacilli bacterium; assembly: GCA_934179675.1. Taxonomy (GTDB): domain Bacteria; phylum Bacillota_I; class Bacilli_A; order RF39; family UBA660; genus CAG-884. The sequence continues at coordinate 21,873 of CAKPQS010000018.1, read as the reverse complement.
TTTGATTTTTTAATATTTCTATTAATTCAAGTTTTGACATTCCTCCATAATTTGGTAAATTAAATTTACTCTTTACATTTTTATAAATTTTTTTGATTTTTTTTAATTCATTTGAGTTCTTATTTATAGTATATAAATCTTCACCATTACTTTTAGTTAATCCTTCAGAATATGTATTAAAGAATTCATCTGATATATGAGTTATTTTTAAATCAAATGGAATAATTTTTCCATCAATTTTAATAAAAAAATCAATATCATGTATTTTTCTTAAGGTTGGTATGATAGATGGGTGTGAATAAAAACTATTTTCAATTAAATCATTCGATAATTGATTAAAATATGACCAGTGCACATAATTTCTAATTTTTGGTAATAGTTCATTATCAAGTTTTTCAGTCACTTCATTCAAAGAATTAAATCCTTTATTTCTGACAAATTGTTTGATAATATCATCTACTTGATCATTTCTAATTCCGCAGTTAACTATGTCCATATCTTCAACTATAGATATTAATATATCTTCATTTAATCTACGTTCCTTTAAGATTTCTTCTTTCTTTGACATAATATAATTAACAATTTCATCAATTGTAATTTCACTATTGTATGCATTTTTTAATAAATCATTTGTTACAGAAACATCTATTTTCTTTTCTAAAAAACATTTGATATTATTGTTATCTAATGATCTTAATAAGGCATATCTTATTGCATCATCACCATAAGTGTTGAACATCAAATAAAAATCTTTTTGATTTTCAAACATATCATTCAATGTTTCAAATTTTATCATCCAAATCACAAATTCCTTTCTTTTTATTCAAAAACAAATAATATTTTTTAATCAAACATCTTAATATTATTATACCATTAATTTTTATAAATAAATTTTTTGATTAAATAAGAAAATAATATTACTATATCTTTATTTTTTTGTAAAAGTTTTTGCTTTTGCTAATTTTTCATCACTAATTATAAATGATTTTAAATATTGCCTTAAAAAATATACTTTATCAATATTATTAACAAATAACATGTCACCTAATTCTAATGCCTGTTGTAAATAAATTTCATTGTACCAGCATAATTTTGAATACTTATTTTCATTTATATTTTTTCTATTTTGAATAATATCATTATCATACTTTGTACTTTTGGAATATAATAATATATTAACAAATAAATTAACATTATTTTGCCATATTATTGGATCTATAGAACCATTGGGACACCTAAATTCAATAGTATTTTTTTCACATATATTATTATAATCATATACATTATTAAAATTAATTGCTTGACATCTTTTATGTGATATTTTTTTTATAACTTCTTCCATAATTAAATTATCACTTTTTTTTAATTGTTTATAATCTTTCCACAAATTATTTGCAAGTGGTTCAGCATATAAATTCATACTAGAACGAGCATTTGAATATTCTCCGTATGCAAATCTGTAAATAACATTTTCATAAACAGACCATAATTTAATAAAATTTAACCAGGATTCTGTTTTTTTACCAATAACTTGTGTACCGACATGAATATGTCCACCTGATGCTGAACCAATACTAGCATTTTTTTCAAGTATAGAACAGACTTTTTTTAAATTGTTCCAAGAATCAAAATTGTCTTGCAATATTGGTGAATCAATTTCTGCACCATTTTTCAGAGAAAAATCATCATCAAGTTTCCATGTTTTAGACAATAATTTTTTACTTAAATTTTTTTCTATATTGTTTATATTGGCATTTTCAAATTCTAATTCCAATCCAAATGTTATATAATCATCAAATCCTAACCTATTTCTTAATTCTAAATAATAATTATCAACATAATATAATAAATCTTGTAAATCTCTACCATTCATTTTAGAAAATAAGTCATTATTATAAGGTTTAATATACCTAAATAATGGATTATTTAGACAAGTTTGTTTCTTATTTGCTAAACTACCCATAATTACCTCATCATTCTATCATAATTATTTTTTTTAATTTCTAATTTTTTGATTAAAACATCTATATCTTTTGTTTTATATTTTTCATTTATCTTATTTACACTTTTCATAAAATCAAATTTTGAATAGTTACTACGCAAATAAAATGGAATAAATTCACAAAAAGATGCAAAAAATATATATATAATAGAACAAGAAATATTCTTAAAAATATTTTTTTTATATTCAATATAGTCATTTTTATCTTTATCATATACTATTGCTTTTATAAAATTTTTACTATTAAGTTCTTGAATATTTAAATCATTTTTTATTTCTGTTTCATAATAATTAGAATCATCTAAATATTTTTCTAAATCGTCTTGAGATAATATTTTTTTTACGTCTTCATAAGTTTTATTTTTTATAGAATAAATTTCAATAATACGATAATATGAGTTATTACTATCTTTTTCCCATTTTGAATAAAGATACAATACACTATCACGATTGTCTAATATATTTTCTATACTATCTTTAAAATCACCATATTGTTTTTTTATATTGATATTCCCCATACTATAAAATTCTGTCATTGTATTTAAATAAACTCGTTCATTATTTGATGAAAATGGTTTATTACCTGAAATATTAAATATTTCAGCAACTATACCAGCAGTTAAAATATAAGGTGCGACTAATTGAAAAGCTCTTGCAGTTATTTTAAGATTTTTTATTGTACTTTTTTTTATATATTCAAACTTATAATCATTAATTTCATTTTCCATAGTTTCTATTTCTTTTTTCATTTTAAGTAACATTTGTTTTTGTTCAATTCTTTTCTTTTCATTTTGACGCTTTTTATTTTTTTCATTCATAACATTACCTCTCTTGGAAATTGTTATATATATTAGCACAAATATATAAAATGTGCAAATTAGTTTAATGATTTAAAAATAAAAGTGCTAGAATTTCTAGCACCATCTATATAAAACACACCCAAAGGCATGGGGCGTGCAATATTTATAAAAATCTTTTGTCATTATATATTATATATTTTTTATGTTATTTTATTCATAATATAACAAAAAAATGAGAACTTTTGCAAGTTCTCTCTTTCAGGGGGTCGATATCTCACCATGATTAATATCAATATATCGTAAGACATCTAACACACTTCCGTATGCTATATTCATTATAAAATATAACTGTTTTTAAGTCAATATTTTTTGATTTAAATTTTTTTACTTTACACTTTATATTTATTATTCATTATAATTTAATGCTAATCTAGATTATCTATACTTTCTTCTATTAACTTTTTATTTACATCATCATGACATTTTTCTAATTCCAAAGCATCTTCTTTAGCTTTTACTAATAAATTATAATCTTTTCTAACATCACATAATTCAAAAGACATATCACCACTTTGTCTATAGCCAAACAGATCACCACTTCCTCTTAATTTAAAATCTTCTTCTGATATTTTAAAGCCATCTGATACTTCTTCCATTATTTTAAGTCTTTCTTTTTCATAATTAGATATCAAAATACAATATGATTGTAATTCATTTCTTCCTACTCTTCCTCTTAATTGGTGAAGTGCTGATAATCCAAACCTAAAGGAATCAAATATAACTATCATAGTAGCATTTTTAACATCTATTCCTACTTCTATAACTGTTGTTGCAACTAATATTTGGATTTTATTTTCTTTAAATAAATTCATTACATTTTCTTTTTCTTCATTAGTCATTTTTCCATGTAATAATCCTATATTATATATTTTTCCAAATGCTTTATTCATTTTATCATATAAGCTATTTACATTTTCTAAATCCATTTTTTCACTTTCATCTATTAATGGTGCAATTACATATATTTGATGATCTTTTTTTAATTCATCAAGCATCATATATAAAACATCTTTTATTTCCGTTTCTTTTTTTACTTTTGTTATTATTTTTTTTCTGCCATTTGGCATTGTTTTAATACTTGATATATCCATATCTCCATATATTGTTAAAGCATAAGTTCTAGGTATTGGTGTTGCACTCATATATAATGTATCTGGATTAATTCCCTTATTTTTTAGTTCACTTCTTTGGTTAACACCAAATCTATGTTGTTCATCCGTTATTACAAGGCCTAAATTATGATATTCTAATTTTTCACTTATTAAAGCATGTGTTCCTATTGCAACAAAAATCGTACCTTCTTTTAGGCCTTTATAATATTCTTTTTTCTCTTTAGTTTTAATTTTACTTGTTATTAAACATATATTAATATTATATTGTTTAAATAATGTTTTAATTGTTTCATAATGTTGACGTGCTAATATTTCTGTTGGTACCATTAAGGCACTTTGATAACCACTTAAATAATTTATATATATTGCAATTATTGCAACTAATGTTTTACCAGATCCTACATCTCCTTGAAGTAACCTGTTCATTCTTCTTGATGAGTTTAGATCTTCATATATTTCATTAACTGATTTTAATTGATCATTTGTTAAAGTAAATGGTAAATTTTTTATAAATTCATTTACTTCTTCGTAGTTAATATTTCTATTTAGTCCTATTTTAAATTTTTTATTATTTTTTAAATAATTCATTTTTATCATAAATACTAATAATTCTTCATATTTTAAATATGATAAAGCTTTTTTTAAATTTTCAATGTTACTAGGGTTATGTACTATTTTTATTGCATCTTTTTTATCTATAAAATTATATTTTTCTTTTAAATATGTTGGTACATATTCTGTTACTTCAAAATTTTTTAAGGCAATATTAATATATTTTTGTAATACTTTTTTACTTAACCCATAAGTTAAATGATATACTGGTTCAATTGTTATATTATTACCTATTAATTCCATTTTTATTTCTGTTGCTGTTATTAAATTATGTATTTTATCATATTTTCCTATTACAGTTATATTGTTTCCTTCTTTTAATAAATTTTTCATGAATCCTCTATTAAATATTAAAATATTTATTAGATATGTTCCTGTATTTAATTTAAAACTTAATTTATCTAAATTTTTTTTAATTCTATAATATACTGGTTTTGTTTCTATTTTTCCATCTATTACAACATAGCTATTATTTATAGCTTCTTTTAAATTACTTCTTTTGATTATATTATATCTAAATGGATAATATTTAACTAAATCATTTGTATCTTTTATTTTGATTTTATTTAATAGATTTATTGTTTTTGGACCTATTCTCTCAATTTGTTCTAATTTCACTTGATCACCTCTTTCTTAATATGGCTTTGTTTATTTGATACTTAATAGTATAACATAATAGTACAATGTTTTATAGTACTTTATAAAAATTTAAAAAAAATTAAAAAAAGGTTGACAAATCAACCTTTTTATAATAGTATATAAATTGCCAATTCGATTAGGCGAATTGGAAGCTAGTATTACACTAGCCAACCCCTTTTTATTCTTTTATCGGGCCTGCGTAAGCAGGTTCCTTTTTTTACATTTTATCTAAAGATTCATAATAATAGAATCTTTTTTTAGCCTCATTAATATTATATTCCAAAAGTTCATTTGCTTCACTAGGATTAACCTTTTTAAGTGCATTAAATCTAGTTTGACGTTCTATAAAATTAGAATAATCACTAAAATCAACATTCTTGCTATCTAATGTAAAACCAAGATCAGGCATATAATGAAATAAAGGAAAATAACCACAAGAAACAGCTTGTTTTTCTATATCAATACTATTTTCCATTCCGCCAGCAATTCCATGTGATATACATGGTGCATATGCAATTACAATAGAAGGACCATTATAATTATTTGCTTCTTTAAGAACTTTAATTAATTGATTTGGATTTGCACCTAAACAAACAGTTCCAACATAAACATGTGGATAAGATAATGCTATACTAGCTAGATCTTTTTTATAATTCTTTTTACCAAATCCAGCAAATTGAGCTAGTGCTCCTATTGGAGTTGCTTTAGATGCCTGACCACCTGTATTGGAATATACTTGAGTATCAAGCACTAAAATATTGATATTTTCATGGGTTGACAATGCATGATCAATACCACCAAAACCAATATCATAAGCCCATCCATCACCACCAACTGCCCAAATACTTCTTTTTTTAATATAATCTTTATATTTTTTTAAAGCTGGTATTTTATCAATATTATTATAAACTTCTAAAGATGTTTCATAGTCATCATTTTCTAAATATTTCTTACATAATGGATTCTTTATATTGTCTTCCATTATTTTTTTGATTCTTTTTTTCATTTGACTATTAGAAACTACCATACCAAGTGCAAATTCACAATTATCTTCAAATAAAGAATTAGCCCATGGAATAGTATAAGGTGTACATGGACTAGATGCACCATAAATGCTAGAACATCCTGTTGCATTCGCTATAATTAGTTCATCACCAAATAATTGTGTTAAAATTCTTATATAGGCTGGTTCACCACATCCGGCACATGCACCTTCAAATGCTAAACGAGGTTTATTAAATTGACTACCTTTAACACTAAAAATATCAAATAATTTTTTATTGCCTATTTTTTTAGATAAATAATTAAATACTAAGTCTTCCTTATTTTTCTTTGCAGAATCAATTTTCATTGCACTCAAAGCTTTACCTTTATTTGGACAAGTCTTCATACAAAGTGTACAACCAGTACAATTATCAATTGCAATACCGATTATAAAATAATAGTCCTTTAATGATTTTAATAATGGTTTTTTACATCTTTCTTTAATATAATTAGGTGCTTCATTATATTCATCTTCATTTAATAAATATGGTCTAATAACACCATGAGGACATACTAATGAACACATATTACATTCTAAACATGCATCTTTATTCCATTTTGGAACAACATTACTAATAGCATTATGATCAGTAAATCCAGGTTTTGCGGTACCATCGGCTTGACTTAAAAAGACTGATACAGGCATACTTTCGCCTTTTCTATTTAAAATTGCTTCTTCAATATTTTTAAAATTATCATTTGATTCAATTAATAAATCATCATCATTTAATTTGATTTCTTCTAAAATATTTAAAGATTCATCAATTGCTTTTTTATTGGCATTTATGATATTTTCACCTTTTTTAGCATATTTTTTTTCAATTTCTTTCTTCATATACTTAATAGCGCTATTATAATCCATTACATTTGATAATTTAATTATAATACTTTCCATAATGGTACTAATTTTACCTTTAATTCCTAATTTAGCTGCCAAATCATAAGCGTTAACAATATAAAATTTTAAATGTTTTTTATTGATTATATATTTAATATTATCATTTAATGTTCTTGAAATCTCATCTTTACTTTTTTCAGTATTCAAAATAAAAATACCATTATCTTTAATTTTATCCAAAATATCAAATCGATCTAAATAAGAATCTTTTGTGCATACTACAAGTTTAGGATCTTCAACATAATATGTTGATCTGATTTTATTTTTATTAAATCTTAAGTGACATATAGTAACACCACCAGATTTTTTAGAATCATATTGAAAATAACCTTGAACATATTTTTCTGTATTTTGACCAACTGTTTTTATAATTGATTTAGATGCTGAAACCATACCATCTGAACCATAACCATATATTAGCATTTCTTCTGAATTACTTATTTTAAAATCGTAATCAACTTTTAGACTTTTGTTTGTAACATCATCTTCTATACCAACAGTAAAATTATTAAATGGATTATCTAAAAAATCATAAACTGCTTTAATACATGCTGGATTTGTATTTTTACTAGATAAACCATATCTTCCACCTACTATCAAAATATTTTTATCTTTTAAAGAAGATACTATATCTAAATATAATGGTTCACCAGTACTACCAAATTCTTTTGTTCTATCTAAAACTGCTATTTTTCGAACAGTTTCAGGTAATACTTTTAGTAAATGTTCAATGCTGAATGGTCTATATAAATGAACTTCTATTAATCCAATATCATTATCCAAATAATCAATTGTTTCTTTTATTGTTTCACATACGGAACCCATTGCAACTATAACTTTAGTTGCTTTTTTAGAACCATAATAATTAAATGGTTTATAATTAGTACCAGCTAATTCATTTATTTTATTCATATAATTTTCAACTATATCTGGTAATTTATTATAATAATTATTTCTTGCTTCAGTAACTTGAAAATAAATATCATCATTCTGTGATGTTCCTTTAGTTACTGGTTTACTAGGATTTAAAGATTTATTTCTAAAATTATTTAGTCCATTTTTACTAATTAATTTTAAATAATCTTTATCTTCTAAAACATCAATTTTATTTATTTCATGACTAGTTCTAAAACCATCAAAGAAATGCATAAAAGGTACACTTGATTCAATCGCACTTAAATGTGCTACTGCTGATAAAAGTGCTGCATCTTGAACAGAACTTGAAGCAAGCATGGCAACTCCAGTTTGTCTTGTAGCATAAATATCTTGATGATCACCCATTATACTTAATGCATGAGTTGCTAAACTTCTTGCAGCAACATGAAACACTCCTGGTAATAATTCACCTGCAATTTTATACATATTAGGTATCATCAATAATAATCCTTGACTTGATGTAAAAGTCGTTGTTAATAATCCTGATGTTAATGAACCATGAATAAATCCGGCAGCACCAGCTTCTGATTGCATTTCAACAACTTTTACTCTATCATTAAATAAATTTAATTTGCCTTTATTACTCTCATTATCTATGTATTCTGCCATAGGAGATGAAGGTGTAATAGGATAAATTCCCGCTACTTCTGTAAAAAGATATGCTGTTCTACTACATGCTTCATTTCCATCAACTGTTATTCTTTGCACTATTTACCACCTACTTCTACAAACCAAGAATTTGTTATATCACAACTTGCTGAATTTGGTGCTGGATTTGGCATATCAAATTTAACAATTACAGGTATTTTAAATCCACTTCCAAATGCCATACACATTCCTGGGGGCAACAATTTAATTTTTTCAACTGTTTCTTCTGTTATATTTGGTACCATTTCTTTTATATAATTTACATCTTTTGGATGCTGAACTTTAAAAATCAAAAAATTTGAACATTGTGATATAGCTGTTTCTGATAATTCTGATGGTCTTTGGGTTATTAAACCTAATAAAACGCCATATTTTCTTCCTTCTTTTGTGATTCTATCAAATATATTATAACCTAATAAATATGTATCATTATCATTTTGAACATATCTGTGTGCTTCCTCTAATACAATATGAAATGGATATGTACCTTTTTGTTCTATATTTTTAGCATAATCAAATAATAATTTTGAATATATTTTAGTTATTGTTTTTGCTAATCTATCATCAATATAATTTATATTAAAATTGATTATTTGAGCTTTCTTTCCATTTTTAGCAGTCATTAAATTTCTTATATATTTTTCTTTTGATATATATTCAGGATAATCAAAATATATATGATTATCACTATTTAATAAAGTATGTAACCTTACTTTTAGTATATTTAAATCATCATAAATTTTTTGACTATTCAAGACTCCTTCACTTATTAAAGCAAATTCAAAAGCATCTTTTAAATCTTTTAGAGTGTATCTGAAACTACCATCTGGCAATTCTAAACTATATTCTTCCATCAAATAACTATTTATTATACTTGATATTAATTCCATATCTCTAATTTTACCTGTTGCATCTATTACAAAGCATTGTTTTAGTGGCCTTGTATATCCTGGTTGAACTACTGGTGTTTCTAAATTTAATTCTGATGTATGATAATATGATAAAACAGAAAATATTTGATCTCTTATTTGAGCTGGTGAATTACCACTTGATAATATATCTAATAAAGCTCGTGCTATTATGTCATTTTTATATTTTATAACGCTTGCTTCTTCTCTTCCAAATATTGTTACATATTTTAATGCTTTTTCTATTATTGTCAATTGATTGGCTTTATCAGCATTTAATAATAAAGCAATATCATCTACTCCTAAAAACCATAGTGGTATTTTTAATATTTCATCATCACTTTTAATATTTGTTGTGTATGCTTTAAAACTTATATTAGGATTTAAGTTATTTATATTTTTAAAAGCATCATGATATTCACCATAAGCATCAAATAAGAAAATTGATGCTTTATATGGAATACTCATTTTTTTACTAAATAAATTTTGAAATATTCTTGCTACACCACAAGATTTACCTGTTCCTGTAGATCCTATAATTGCAAAATGTTTGCTAAAAAAATCATTAATATTAACGCCTATTTTAACATTATCATATATTGGACTTGTTCCTAATAAAAGATCTCTATTTTCATGATAACTTGGCATACCTATTATAAATGGTACTTTTTCTTTAGATACTATCTTAACTATTGAATCTAATGATGGTTTTTTTGATATTCCGGTTACAAATTGATTTTCTTTTATTTGTCCTATTAAATTAACATATAAAATATTATCTTTTATATTAATTACTTCTCCTACTATATTACATTCATTGCTTTCGAAAACTATAAATGAATTAGCAATATTTCCTAATCCTCTCAATTCAGGATTTAATTTTACATATACAATATTTTTTTCAATTGATATAATTGTTCCTAACATTTTTACTCTCCTATAATATTATTATACATTAATAAATAAAAAAAAGAAATATTAAAATATTCTTTTTTAAAAAAGGGCTTTTCTTATTTCAACATCAATATTATTTATTAAATATAATTCTATTTCAGTTTTTTTCTTTATTTTTATTATACCATATCCATTTATTATTAACTCACTATTGTCAGGTACTTTTATTTTTTTTACAAATAAATTATTATTTATATCTTTATAATATCTATTATATTCTAATTTATCAGAAGCATAAAATACAACTGAATTATATGGTTTTATTTTAATACCTAAAAAATCATCTACCATTATTATTTGTTCTGTTTTTATTTGATAAATTTGAGGTTTTATTTTCTTTTTAGGAATAATTTTTTTGATTTCATCTTCTTCTAAAAAATCAATTATATTACTTAAAATAATACCTGGTGTATCTATTAATGTTAAATTTTCATTTACATTTACTTTAACAAAACTTAATGTTGTTGATGGCAAAATACTTGTTGTTAAATTATAATTTTTATTACTATAATTTTTTATAATTTTATTGATTAATGTCGATTTCCCTGTGTTTGTATAACCTACTAAATATACATTATTACTTATTTTATTTTTATTTATTAAGTCAAATAAATTATCTAAATTATAATTATTTTTTGAACTAATTACTATACTGCCAATACATTTTATATTTAAATTATTAATATAATTTATTATTTTATTTTCATCTATATCTATTAGATCATATTTTGTTATACACAATATAACATTATTATTTAAATAATCAATTATTTCTTTTAATTTATTACTAATATTAAAAATATCAACAACAAATAATATAATATCTCTTGTATTTTTTACTTCTTTTATAATTGTATTTATATCTTCTAAATAATTAACCTTTTCATATTTATTATAATTTCTTATATTAAAGCATCTCATACAAAGATTGGATTCTAAATTATTGGTAAAACCTAATTTACCTTGTTCTGTTGTTAATGTTGCTCCGCATCCAGTACATTTTTTAATCATAATATCTTCCTTTTATAAATAAAAGATTTTTAGCAAGTTTATTCATTATTCTCTTTTCTCGCATTCTATTTATTTTGGTTAAAAAGAAATCTTTTAACCCTATTGGATTAACTAAAATAGTCGTTATCCCTACTTTATTTCCTCCTATTATATCAGTTAAAAATTGATCTCCTATGATTGCTACTTCACTATCTTTTAGATCATGCTTATCCATTATTTTTAAAAAACTTCTTTTTAATGGTTTCATTGAATGGGCGTTTATTTCAACATTTAATTCTTCTTTAAATGGCTCTAATCTTTTTAGCCCACTATTTGAAAATATAATAATTAAAAAACCCATTTTTTTTAAATCAATAAATAAATCTTTTACTTTTTTACTAGGACTCTTAACGCCTACTGGTGCAATTGTGTTATCTAAATCAAAAAGCAAACATTTAATACCTCTATCAATTAATTTTTCATAATTTATAGTATATATACTTTTTTGGTAAATATCAGGGATGTATTGTTCCAAGTTTATCACTTCCTTTGTAGTATAAATCTAGTATAGCATAATATTTTTTTTTTTTAAAGTTTTATTATAAAAAAAATAGATTTAATAATCTATTTCTGGAAGGAGTTTTAATTATAATATATTAGGTGATTTTTATATATTATAAGAATTTTAGTAGCATTTATATAAGTAAAGAAAAACTAATTTTCTTTTTTGCCAAACATTAATATTAATCTTAATATTTCTATTATACTAGAAGCACAACTTGCGACATATGTTAGTGCTGCAGATACTAAAACTTTTTTACTTTTATTAAGTTCGGTACTATTTAATATATGGGTATTGTCTAATTCTTTTAAAGCTCTAGCACTTGCATTTATTTCAACTGGTAAAGTAATAATTTGAAATGCTAATATGACAAGTTCAAATATAATACCTAACCATATTAAGTTTAAATATCCAAATAAAAATCCTAGTAAAATAGCTATATATCCAGCATAAGAAGAAAAGTTAACAAAAGGAACGAGTGCTGCTCTAATTCGAAGAAAAGTATATCCTGTTTTATCTTGAATAGCATGACCACATTCATGTGATGCAACAGCAACACTTGCAATACTTGAACCATTATATATATTTTTTGATAATCTAATTACTTTATTTTTAGGATCATAATGGTCCGTAAGTGTACCACTTGTGCATACAACATCAATATTGTTTAGTCCATTTTTGTCAAGGATAATTCTAGCAGCTTCTAATCCAGTAATATTCCTTTTGTTTTGAATTTTTGAGTATTTGCTATATCTAATACTTATAAGTAATTGGGAACCTAAAGTAATAAATATAGCTATGTATGTAAGAATATAATATTCCATAAAAATCACCTACAAGTTAATAATATCATAACTTTTTTATAAATCAATTATGAAATTATTAAGAATTATTATGATTTTCTTACTTTTATAATATCATCTTTTTCTAATGTTCCAATTAATAAGGATGAATTAGGATCATGTTTCAAAAAATTATAATTAACTTTTCTTTCATCATAATTAGCATAACAATATTTACAAAAATGTTTACATGAATTATATACACCTATATCTACCATTTGTACACAATTACATTTTTTCTCTTTTCTTGCCGTCCAATTTTTGTATTTTTTTCCTGTTAATTTATAAGCTAATTCATGTGACATGCATTCTCCTTTTTTAAATCCATATTCAACTAAATTATGTTCTTCAAAACAAGTCTGTACAGTCATACCATATTTTTGGGCAACAGTACTAAAATGGATACCTATTTCTTTATAATCATTTAATGTAAATTCATTTATATTTAATATTTTTTTATTATTTCTTACATTTTTATAGTCATCTATAAATGATACTATTATTTGTTTTACATATCCTTCTAGTAAAGAACATATTTTAGTAAATGATTTTATATGATAATCAACATTATATTTATCGCTTATAAATATTGGATCGTATCTAACTGATAAATTATCAATACCAACTATCTTTGATAGTTTTTTTATGGCTTCAATTATTTCTTTTTTGGGTGGCAAATTAGGTTCTATATCCTTCATATATGGTGTTAATGTTACATGAAAAAGAATTGGTTTTTTTATTTCTTTTAAATAATTTAAGATCGGTATAGGATTTTTTGTACAAAACATTATTACATCTACATCTTCAAAATAAATTCTGCTAACTAATTTAGGATTAAATGGATTTCTTACATCTACAAATCCTTCTTTGTAACGTTTCATAAACCAAGTACTATAAAAAGCAACTATATCTGTTCTTCCACTTACATTTAATATCATTCTATTCATCTCCTTGAGTATTATCTATATCAATTTCTATAATATCATCAATATTTATTTTACTGCCATCAATCATATATAATGTATTATCTATTTTTTTTATTTTTTTATGAATAGTTATATATTTACCACCATGCTTTTTAGTATCCTTTACAAAATATATAACTTTAATTAATGGTTTAGTATTTATTATACTATTTATATATGATATTTTGGCATTTATTATATTTATAGCATCTTGTTCTAATATTATTTTTTCATTTGTAACTCTTGCTGTTTCTTTTATGTTATCACTATAACCTATTAAAGCTGAAAAAGGTGCGAATTGGGCTGCTCTTTGAAATCTACTCATTCTTTTATGGTATTTTGGTTCATAATGTTCTAAATTTATAATATCATCATACATTATTCTTTATGACCTCCTACTTGATTATTTCGTTCTTTGGTAGTTGCACCTTCTTCTAAATTCATTGCTTTTAATATTATATTTTTGCCATATTTATTTTTTAATTCTAACATTACTTTTTGAAGTTTTAATTCTTCATTTCTTTTAGCATTTTCGTAATTAAAATTATTTATAGTGAAAATATTCAATTGTTCATAATTTATTTCTTTTTCATCAACTATATTAGAAGCTGTTATATTAATTCTTTTTACTAATAAATTTTTATTAATAATTCTTTCATATAATTCTATTGTTTTTTGCATTAATATTTTTGATGATGATGTTTTGTGATCTAAATTAATTGTTCCGTGTGAATGTTTAGGAATCATTCTACCATATTGATCAAATGTTATTTCTCCTTTGTAATTTTGTCCTATTTTAGGATCAGTTAAATTACTAATATCATATCCAATAGTTAATACTATTTGATTAGTTACTTTTTCCTTATTTACCAAATTAAGTGATAAATTGTCTATCATTTCTTTTACAATCAGTTTTGTTTTTTCATAGTTATAAGGGCAATGTAATACTTGTCCCTCTGATATACTATTCGTTTCTGGTTTATAGTTTTTAATATCTTGCATAGTAGTTGGTTCAAATCCCCATGCATGATCAATTAAAAGTTCAGCATTGATTCCAAATAATTTGTATAATAAATTTTCATTATTAATTGAACATCGTGCTACATCACCCATAGTAAACATATTATTTTGTTCTAATTTTTTAGCATACCCCCTACCAACTCGCCAAAAATCTGTAAGTGGTTTGTGATTCCATAATAGTTTTCTATAACTCATTTCATTTATTTCGGCTATTCTAACACCTATTTCATTAGGTTTTGTATGCTTGGCGACTATATCCATACTTATTTTTGCTAAATATAAGTTAGTTCCTATTCCTGCTGTTGCTGTTATTCCAGTTGTTTCATATACATCTTTAATTATTTTACTTACCAATTCTTTAGGTTTCAATTTATATGTATTTAAATATGATGTAATATCACAAAATACTTCATCAATTGAATATACAAATATATCTTCTGGGGCAATATATTTTAAATAAATTTTATAAATATCTGTACTATATTTCATATATTTTTTCATTCTTGGTGGTGCGATTATAAAATCTAGTTCTAATGTTTTATTATTTTTTAGTTCACTATCTATGTAGGATTTACCTGTGAATTTTTTGTAATTATTATTTTTTCTTCTTAAATAATTTATTTCTTTTATTTTTTGTTTTGCTTCAAATAATCGACATCTTCCAGGTAATCCATAAGATTTTAAAGATGGTGATACTGCTAGACATATTGTTTTATCTGTTCTTTCTTGATCAGCGACAACTAAATTGGTATTAAGCGGATCTAAATTGCGTTCTTTGCATTCTACAGATGCATAAAAACTTTTTAAGTCAATACATACATAAAATTTATTCATAGATATCACCTATATTTATTATATCATTAAAATAATTATTTAGTTATTAATTAAAAAAACTTGAAAAAAATTCAAGTTTCATATTTGACCCAATAATAATTCTTTAATATTTCTTAAATAAAATTCAAATATATTAGCTTTTTTTACATCTTCTTTTACAGTTAATGGTATTATTCTTGTTTCATTATTATTTTCAATTAAGGTAATTGTTCCAACTTTATCTCCTTTTTTTATTGGTGCTTCTAAAGAATTAATATTAATTTTATAAGTTATATTTTTTTTATTTTGCATTTTTTTATTTAGACTTTTAATATCTTCAAGTGGTACAATATCAACTTTTTTTTGAATTGATTTTACAATATCTTTACTTGCTATAATACTATCTTTTGTAAGTAATGTTTCTAACTCATATTGAGCAAATCCATAATCAATAAGACCCAATGTTTCCTTATTTCTTGCCTCTATACTTGGTTCATTCATTGTTACTGCTATAAGCCTCATACCATTTTTTATGCCTGTTAAAGTAATACAATAACCTGCTCCATTTGTATATCCTGTTTTAAGTCCATCTATATAATCATAAAAACGTACTAATTTATTGGTATTTACAAGCCATACTTTACGATTGGTATTTTCTCTCAAATACATTTCATAAATTTTAGAATATTCTGTAACCTTTTGATGTTTTAATAATTCACGAGCAATTACACTCATATCATATGCCGAAGAATAATGATTTTCTGCATCAATTCCATGTGCATTCTGAAAATGTGTATTTTTTAGTCCTAATTCATTTACTCTCTTATTCATCATTTCAACAAAATATTCTTCTGTTCCACCCATCTTTTCAGCCAAAGCTACAGCAGCATCATTACCACTTGCAATTGTAACACCCTTTATTAAATTATCTACAGTTATTTTTTCACCTGTTTCAAGCAAAATTTGACTACCACCCATCCCAGAAGCATTCATTGAAACAATTACTTCATCAGTTAAATTCAAATCTCCACGTTCAATAGCTTCAAAAGTTAATAATAAAGTCATCATTTTTGTCATTGATGCTGGTTTTAATCTTTCATTAGCGTTCTTTTCATATAGTATTTCACCAGTAGATGCCTCTATTAAAATTGCACTTTTACTTGAAGGCGCAAATAAATCATCTGCTTGCACAACAGGAATAGAAATGAATAAAATCATAAATAAAATTATTATTTTTTTCATATAATCACCAATTAAATATATGTTTAAAAATATTTATATATGTTTAAATAAATAAATTTAAACATTTACTTCAAAATTATATTTATTTTAGAAAATTAAAATGATATACTAATAATAGAGATAAAAATGGAGGATTTATGAAAAAAAATATAATTTTTATTTTATCATTAGGACTCATTATAATAATTTTATGCATAATATATTATAATGGTGATGATACGAAAGAAAAATCATTAAAAAATAATTTAATTAAAATTGGATATAATGAAGAAGAAGCAAATAAAATATTAAATGTTTTTAGCGAAGAAATTGATTGTATTCAAGATAATTATTTGAATAATATTAAAGATTTATTAGATAATAAAAATTTTAATATAGAAAAAAAATGTAAATATATAGATTACATTAAAAAAAATAATGTTAGTTATGATATCGGAATTGAAATGGTAAATGCAGAATTAGAAAAATATGAATTTAATGAAACTTTATATAATATTAAAAATGATCCATATTTTATAATTGAAAATATTGATAGATATATAAATTATTCAAATAAAAATTCCAATTTAGAGATCAGAAAAATAGTATCTAGCGTGAATGCAAATATTGACTATAATTATTATTCCAATATTCAAAAAGTAACTAATCAAAACGATTTACTTGTAATAGTTAATAAATATTATGCATTAGATGAGAATTATGTTCCAAACACATTAGTTGATATTTCTTCAACATATGGTTATGGAAAAGTAGATAAAACTTTATATGATAATTTTAAATTAATGGCTGATGAAGCAAGAAAATTAAATTTAAACTTATATATTGCATCTGGATATAGAGATTATAACTATCAAAAAGCATTATATAATGGATATTTAAAATATGAATCAAAAGATATTGTTGATACATACTCTGCTAGACCTGGTCATTCTGAACATCAGACTGGGCTTGCTGTTGATTTAAGCCCAATTGATGATTCATTTGCATATACAAACGAATATAAATGGTTAAAAGATAATGCTCATAATTATGGATTTATATTAAGATATCCTAACGATTTAACAAATTTAACAGGCTATAAATACGAACCATGGCATTATAGATATGTTGGTAAAGAAGTTGCAACATACATTTATAACAATAATATTACTTTTGATGAATACTATGAATACTTTTTAAAACGCTAGTAACTAGCGTTTTAGTTTGCCTATAAAAATAGTTTGTTTATTATATCCTTTACAAGTAATTAAAACTACAATATTTTTATAATCATTTTTTATTAAAGCTTTCCCATTTTTAATAATGTCATATATATCTACTATTTCATAAAAATATTCTTTTTCATTTAATGTAATAATAACTTCATCTTTTAATTTTATTTTATATAAATTTTTAAAATAAGATATTTTTGAATTTCCATTATGTCCTGCTATAAAAACATAACTATTTTCTTTATCAGGTAATACTAATGGATTAAGTAATTGTACCCCATCATTTAAATTATTTCTTTGATCATTTATATTATATACTTTTCTTTCAAAATTAATTTTAGGTATTGAAAGAATAAATAGATAATCTTTACTTTCAATATTATATTCTAAATATTTATGACAAAATAAATTAATTATACATATTAATATTATTAATATTTTTTTCATGTTTTTTAATTAATCCTAATATAATTATGATAATAAATATATAATTATAATTATTTTTTAATGTATCAGGTACTTCTATAATAAAATCATTTTCCATATATAGATTAGTTTCTTTATTATATTCAATATCAAATTCTATTTTTTCATCTGATTTATTATAACCTAATGATGCTTCTTTTTCTACTATATAATATTGTCCTATTTCTAGATCAAGTAAAATTTGACCATTTTGATCTGTTTTTATTTCATAAATTAATTCTTTATCTTTATATATACATATGATTGTATTTTCGATTCCTAATTTAGTAACAGAATCTATTTTATTAAAAATTAGTTTACCTTTTTTTAAATAATTTTTTATTGTAATTACTTCATAAACTTCTTTTGTATCTTCATCTTGATATTTAAGTGTTACATCATATATTTTATCATCTAATATATATTTGTCATCAGTTTTTAATTCTTTGATATAATATTGTCCTAATTCTAAATTAGTAAATTCTATTTTACCATCTATAGTATTTTTTCTTTCGATTAGTTCATCTTTTTTATATATTATTTTATTGTTTAAATATATATCTTCTTTAGCATATAGTCCTATTGTAACATTATTTAATTTTTCATTATTTTCATTAAATTTTAATACTTCAATTTTTCCTTTTACTCTTTCATTTTTATATATAATTATATAAGTGTCATTTTCTAATAATTTATCACCTATATATATTTTTACTTTTTCATTATTCCATATAAATCCATCTATTTTTTCTTTTACTTCTTCAATTAATAAGTTACCTCTATATTTATTTTTAGTAATAAAATATCCATTATTTGTTTCAAATACACATTCTTTATTTTCACAAATGTACTTATTGGTATCAATATTTTTAATTTTAAATTTTATTTTTTTATTTATTATTTCATTTGTTACAGAATCTATTTTTATTAATTTTATATAAGCATTTATTTCTTCATCTACTAATTCATAAAGTATTTCTTTTTTACTTCCATCAATATTTACTATAAAATCATCAACTTTTATATATCCTTCTTTAGTAGTTATTTGCTTAAATTTATATGTTCCAAATGGTAATAATATTTTAATATATCCTTCTTTATTTGTTGTTACAGTTTTAAGTAAATTATCATTTTCATATATTTCAAATATTACATTTTCTTCATTTATTTTTTCATTTCCATATACTTTATGAATTATTATTTCACTTTCTATAACATCATCTATTACTTCTATTTCTTTTTCAATATTTTCTTTATTTATTTCAAAATAATATTTATTTTCATCTATTGTATATCCAAGTGGTGCTTTTATTTCTTTTATATAATATTTTCCGTTATCTATATTTGTACTAGCAACTCCCTTTTTTATTTCTATTTTTTTCATCAATTCATTTTCTAAATTATATATTCCATATAATGCTCCATCTATATTATATTTACTTCCTTTATTTGGTTTTTTGATAATTTTTATTTTACCTTCTATTTTTTCAACATTTATATTTATTTCATCTAAATCATCTAGTGTTAAAATAGCCATTGCTTGTGTTTTTGTATCTTTACCTTCATAAAAGATAGATACTTTATTATCATATTTTTTTCTTTTTAAGGTAATTATTTCATTTTCTTTTACTTCTAATAATAATTTGTTGTTATTAATTTTAGCGTTTCCTTTTATTACTTCAAATTCTGATAAAACATTATTTTCATCAATTAATTCTACTTTTGTTCCTTTAAATTCTTTTATTTTTATATTTTGAAATGATGGCTTTAAATAGTGTTTATTAACTAATTCATTGATATTTTTTCGTTCTTCAT
Source organism: uncultured Bacilli bacterium (assembly GCA_934179675.1). Taxonomy (GTDB): domain Bacteria; phylum Bacillota_I; class Bacilli_A; order RF39; family UBA660; genus CAG-884. The sequence continues at coordinate 1,335 of CAKPQS010000018.1, read as the reverse complement.
CGATATTTATGTATTCTCCATAACCATATTGTTTGGTATAAAAACTTGTTGTTTGTTTACTTATTTCCTCCCATATTAAGGCTTGTGTTGCCATTCTATATTTTAGAGTATTATGATTTTTATATGTATAACCATAATAAGCATATAATTTAATTTTTTCAAGTGTTTCTTTTGCAAATGGTAATTCATTCATTTCTTTATAATCATAACTTTTTACTCCTACACCTGGTTCAATACAATATGCAATTATTCCATCCATTTCAAATGTCATGTATCTTTCTGACATATATGGTTTTCCTCCACCTTGCCATACATAATAGATATCATGATCTGTTTTTTTTAGTGTACTTGCTGATACGTTTAATGTCAAAAATAGTACAATAAAAAGACATAATTTTTTTAGCATTTTTTCCTCTCTTTCTAAGGCTTTTGGCCTTTGCCGATAATACTAGCATTTTTTTAAAGATTGTGCAAATGGGAAATTTGCTTAATTGAAGGTTATTTTTATCTCGAAAAAAGGAAAATGTCCTTAAGACAATTTCCTTAATTGCTATATAAAAATCCATGAGATTTTCTAAATTACTACTTTTTTAATTTTTTTATTATTTTACACTTTTTATGTAAAGTTATATTTGTTTTAATGTTATTTTTGATTGATTACTGCCTGCTGTTTCTTTCATGGCTTCTACTATAGATTTATTTGCTGATGTATAACCTATTGTTACTTTGGCATTTGTATCTGTTAAAGAATTAGTGAAAATATCAGTATATGTTGTATTTGCATTTAATATATTAATTGTTGTTTGTAATTTTGGACAATAATAGAACATTGCCTCCATATTTGTTACATTTGTTGTATTAAAATTACTTAAATCCAAATTTGTTAATGATAAACATCCATTAAACATATGCCACATAGTTGTTAATTTAGATGTATTAAAATTACTTAAATCAATTTCTTTGATATTCTCTAATAAGGCAAACATATCTGACATTTCTATTACATTTGAGGTATTAAAATTATCCATTTTTAATTGTTCGATATTTGAACATCCAGTAAACATACCAGTCATATACCTTACTTCTGATGTATTAAAATTACTCAAATTTAAATTTATTAAAGAGCTACAATTTCTAAACATACAATACATATTCGTTACATCTATTGTATTAAAATTATTATTAAAATTAATTGATCTTAAATGTGTAAAAAATGCAAACATAAAAGCACAATTACTTGGTGCGAATATTTCGTTTTTACTTACTATATATAAATTATATAAAGATTTAGTAGAATCTGTACTATCTTTTAATCCACTATCTATTAAATAACCA